>JAYWIB010000686.1:0-1860 GCA_043789265.1 Chitinophagaceae bacterium | reverse complement strand
CATTGATGGTATAAGTTGCAATCTCTTCAAGACTGATTGTGTGAAAATATGCATCACTGTTAGGCTGCAGGTTTTCGGGAAAGCATATGCCTGCGTAAGCCATAATGGTACTGCCGCTGCCCGGCTCCATATTTGTAATTGTTGACCCATTACCGGCACAGGCTTCATTTTTTGAATTAAATGTATGGTCGGCACCAAATGCATGACCAATTTCATGAGCTACATAATCTATATCGTATGGATCTCCAAAAGGCTGTGGACTGCCAGTAATGCTGCCCGCTTTTAATCCGGTTTTACAAACTACACCAAGCAATGAAACGCCGCCAGCCCCTGTACTAAAAGTATGGCCAGCATCATAGTTGGCATTGCCAATAGCTGAATCAATCACCCGCTGGCTTTCATCAATCAATATAGTAGCGTCATCATTACCTGTAAATGGATCGGTGGCAGGGTTTGTAAATATTACTTTGTTGTTGTTGGCAATGATATTCAGTTGTATATCCAGCTCTTTTTCGTATACGCCATTTACCCTGTTAATGGTTGTATTGATGGCCGCCTGTACGCTTGATATTGAAGGCGAGGTTGATCCAGTCACCTTCTGTGCATACTCCCCTGTACAGGCCACGGCCAGCCGGTACTTGCGCAACTGTGTGCCTATACATTGAGCAGCAAGTGTACTGCCGCCGGGTGATACAGGAATATCAACGCCTGTTGTTTTCCGGATGGGTGGCAGTTCAAAAAAGCGGTATGTTTTTTTAAAATCTTTTTTATAATAACTGATGTAACTGGTAATATTGTTTTGAGCATACGGATCAATAAAGACACTTCCATTAACAGTAAGCACCATCGCATGAAAACCATATGGTGACCAGTCAATTTTAATTGTGGCGGCGGGGTCGTCTATTCCCTGGCCTGTATATGTTTTAAATTCAGGAAAAGCTGCTGCAAGTGCAGTTTCCATCATGGGCGTTTCCCACACATAAAAGCGGGCATTGCTTCCATCAGGCATGGGTATGGTTATTACAGGCGCATCTTTATAATTACTGATTTGTTCTGCTGATGGCAGCCTTTTTAAAAACGCATCAATGCCCCTTGTATTCAGGCTGATGGTACGGTACCGTTCCGGCACAATCACTCTCTTATTACCCGCCAGCACAATACTGCTTTCGGAAGCTTCATTAAAAAAGCTTTCCTGGGCAAATGCTGAAAATAAAATGGAGCTGCAAAAAAACAGGGTAAAAAGTTTTTTTCTACAATTGATCATGTGGCGTTATTAAAAGGTAAAAAACGTTCAAATTTATGCAAATGTGGCCTATAAACTTCACCTGTACCGGTATGTAAATGGTTTACGGGGTATTTAAATAAAGCGGTTTGCTGAATTTGTCAATTTTTATGCCGCAAAGAAATTTACCTTCTTTTACCCGTGCATTATCCGGCCAAAATGGTATTTATAATATCGCTTACTTCCCCAGCTTTATTGTAAAGCATTAGGTGTCCTCCATTTTTTACTACGTGAGTGGCAGCAATTTTTTTTATTGGAAAAATTTTGTCGGCATCGCCATGAATGTGAAAAACCTGTGGGGGATATTGGATGCTTTTCCAGTTAAGTATCTGCTGTATGGCCCAGTTAAGATATACCGGTGAAGTTTTGCTGCGGTACTGCCTAACGAGTGCTTTATCCTCCTGCGTAACAGCGCCTATAAAAATATTTTGAACAGGTTCCAATATTTTATAAGGCCGCATAGGGATAGCCTTATTGATTTTCAGTTTGCCTGCCAGCCGCATCCACACGGGCATTTCAGCAACTGACTTAACGCTTGAAATTAAAATTATTTTTTTGGGCTGTAATATTTTGGCAAT
>JAYWIB010000685.1:0-6493 GCA_043789265.1 Chitinophagaceae bacterium | reverse complement strand
TAATCTTGCGACCGTACTCCCCAGGCGGAATGTTTAACGCGTTAGCTACGTCACTGAGAGGGAACCCCCCAACAACTAACATTCATCGTTTACGGCGTGGACTACCAGGGTATCTAATCCTGTTTGATCCCCACGCTTTCGAGCCTCAGTGTCAATATATCCGTAGTAAGCTGCCTTCGCAATGGGTGTTCTATGTCATATCTAAGCATTTCACCGCTACATGACATATTCCGCTTACCTCCAGAAAATTCAAGATCTGCAGTATCAATGGCAGTTCCCAAGTTAAGCTCGGGGATTTCACCACTGACTTACCAACCCACCTACGCACCCTTTAAACCCAGTGAATCCGGATAACGCTTGCACCCTCCGTATTACCGCGGCTGCTGGCACGGAGTTAGCCGGTGCTTATTCATAAGGTACCGTCAGACGATCTAGAAAGACCTTTTTTCGTCCCTTATAAAAGAAGTTTACAATCCAGAGGACCTTAATCCTTCACGCGGCATGGCTGGATCAGACTTGCGTCCATTGTCCAATATTCCTTACTGCTGCCTCCCGTAGGAGTCGGGCCCGTGTCTCAGTGCCCGTGTGGCTGATCATGCTCTCACATCAGCTACTGATCGAAGGCTTGGTGGGCCGTTACCCCGCCAACTACCTAATCAGCCGCACACCCATCAACAAGCGCCGAAGCTATAATAGCAATGTGATGCCACATCGCTATGTTACGGGGTATTAATCCAAATTTCTCTGGGCTATTCCCCACTTGTAGGAAGGTTGTGTACGTGTTCCGCACCCGTTTGCCGGTCGTCAGCCTTTGTATTGCTACAAAGCTGCTACCCCTCGACTTGCATGTATTAAGCCTGCCGCTAGCGTTCATCCTGAGCCAGGATCAAACTCTCCATTGTAAATGAGTTGTTTGAACGTGACTGTGTAATTTCATTGGAAATTAACTTGTCAAATTCTAATAAATAATGTCGCTAAGATTTACCTTTCGAATCAATAAAGATTCGTGCTGTTGTTTCCAAACTTTCAAAGATCTTTTGGTCTTTTTTAGACCCCCATTTTTAATTGGGAGTGCAAAAGTAAGAGCCTTTATTTTACCACCCAAATTTTATTTCAATTTCTCAGGAAAAATTTGAGATTTTCTGCTTTGGATGCAAATTTTGTATTAAGAACTAATTCCCTTTTTTAAATTGGGATTGCAAAAGTATAAGCCTTTGCGTTACAACCCAAATTTATTTTTATTATTCAAAAGAAAGATTTGAACAATTAAATTTTGAGGAAGATTTTTTTAAAGAACTATGCCTTTTTTCAAAAGCGGACGGCAAAGATAGAGGGCAGTAACTTAAAACCAAACTTTTTTTAAAGAAAAAAGTAAAAAAGTTTACGTTTTAATCTGACGTTTGGCAAAACCCTTTACCGCATTGGGTTGCAGGACCAAGTTAGGATATCATTAAGTTTCGTGACATGCTATTGTCATAACAAAGCTTTAACGGTAACTTGAAAATGGAAGAAATTACAAAATTGTAAGTGGCTGAAGAAATGTCATTCGATCCAGCATATACTTTCTGGAAATACTACGTCTGCAAGAAAGAGTCCATGCGGCGGTACAGAAAAATCAGCTTTGGAGCAATCCTTTTGCTGAAAGATATGGAACAACCCATCAAGCGTAATTTTTCCGGTGCCTACCCTTAACATGGTACCTACCAAACCTTTAACCATGCCTCTTAAAAAACGATTGGACACGACGTTGTATACAATTTGCTCGTCGTGTATGTACCAGTTACTGTTTTTAATGGCACAATCGAACGATTTAACCTGTGTATTTCGCTTTGAAAAACTGGTGAAATCACTATGGTTCATTACTGCTTCAGCAGCCTGCTGCAGTTGATTGATATTTAGCTTATAGGGATAATAATACGCCCTATCCATCAGAAACGGTTGCTTACCCTGGTAAATAAAATAATTATATTCTCTGGATACAGCATCAAAGCGGCAATGAGCATCGTTTTTTACCCGGAATATTTGCCTGACTGCAATGTCAGCCGGGAGGATAGCATTTAAGCGATAAACAACGTTTTCCAATTTATTTTTACCGGGTAGTATGATTGTATCAAAATGGAAATAATTTTTGAGGGCATGTACACCGGCATCAGTTCGGGAAGAACATGTTAACTGAAAATTGGTTTTAAAAAGTATGGCAAGCGCTTTCTCCACTTCAGCTTGTATGGAGTTTGCATTCTGCTGTATTTGAAAGCCAGCATAGTTTGTTCCTTTGTAAGCAAGTTCTATAAAGTACCTCGACATTTTGTTGTTTATTATTACTTACCCTACCAATCAGTGCCGTATCATAGCCTTAAAACGGCTTATGTAATAGCCGTCGGTAAGCTGGGTTTCCAGCAGATGATAATTTCCAGAATCGGAGGTAAATGGATAAGCAGCATCAAAAAAATTGTATTTTCCTGAATCTCCTAAAAATAAAACAGCCAGGTTTTTAATCTGCCCGGTTGTAAAGCATTTTAACTTAAAAGCCTTTTTTGCAATAACAATCATGTCTGGTTCATTACCTTTTGCTGCCATTTTTTTTCGTAGCTTAAAAAAATCATCATCTGAGGCTTCTGCCCGGCAATCAGAGTTAATCATTACTGATTTCGGAGGTGAGGTTTCCTTATTCTCTTTGGATAATACTGACTCTTCCTGTTTTACAAAAGGGACTTCAATGTTCAGAAATTTCTTCTCTGGAGTTTCATTTTTATAGCCGTATGTGGTATCAACTTTTTGTTTTCCTTCATCGGCAGGCACCACGGCAATTTTAGGGCGTTGTGGCCTGATTTCATTTGCAGTATTATTTACATTGCTGTTTGTATCTTTTACCGGCATTTCCAGATAAATAATCACGGAATCTTGTATGCCGTCGTGTTTGTCAATGTAAAGTATCTCCCTGTTTTTGTCATTGTCAATCACCGTGGCTTTTAGTATTTCATTGCTTGGATTTGCGGCATTATTCTTTTCCTCTTTTACCGAAACCAATTTAAAACTATCCTTTGCAGAGCTTGCTATTTCAGAAGAATGTGCAGCCTCTGTTTCATTGCCAGCATTGACCTTTACGGGTTGTGATTTTTTTATTTCGGGATCGTCTACCACTGTGGAAAGCATTGTTGAAAAATCATCTTGCTTAGGTTCTGATGGTGCAATTTTATCCGGCTTTTTACCAGATGCAGCGAGGATAACATTTAATGACTGCAAATTAAATATACCCCATCCTTTTTCTCCAAAATCTTTAAGCAGACAGCCTTCATCTTTTTTTCCGATTGTGCATTTATATTGCTGCTCTGGCTGGCTATTTTTAGGAAAGCCTATCACAAGATCATATGTACCTTCTGTTAGCCGTGGAATAATTAAATAACCCGAAGCCGACGAACTCATAGTTTTCTTATCCAGCTTTGCATAAAAGGGCTGGCTATTTTCTGCCTGAATATATAAAAAATGATTTTGCTGGGCGCTGGTAAAAGTGCTGAAAAAAAATAAAAAGATAAAAAATAAAAAAACGTATTGCTTCATCCTAGATTGGTTTACGTACAAATCTACTTATTAAAATTATTGTAAGGCGGGAATAAAATATCACCTCTTATTAACAGCGGCGGCCATTTCACAAGAAGCAACCCATGAATTATAATTATTGCTGCATACCTGCGATGGCGTTGGCCGCAATCCATCCTGTAGTCCATGCGTTTTGAAAATTAAAGCCTCCTGTAACACCATCGATATCCAGCACTTCGCCGGCAAAAAAAAGATTGGGCAGTATTTTACTCTGCATGGTATTGTAATCTACTTCGCTTAATGAAATTCCACCGGCGGTTACAAACTCTTCTTTAAAAGTTGTTTTACCTTTTACGCTGAATTCCTGTGCAATTAAATTTTTAATCAGCCTGTTTTGTTCTTTGGCAGGTAAATCGGCCCACCGTAAATTTTCGTGTATGCCTGACTGGCAGATGAGATATTGCCATAACCTTACCGGCAAAGCAAATGGATTTCGATTGGCAATTATTTGCGCTGCACATTGAAAACGGATCTGTTGAAATTTTTCCCGCAGGGTCTGTTCATTAAAGGCGGGGAGCCAATTTACCAACAACAAAAAATTCCAGTTGCATGCTGCAAGTTCTCTTGCACCCCAGGCAGATAACTTTAAAACGGCGGGGCCGCTCATGCCCCAGTGCGTTATAAGCAAGGGGCCTTGTTCACTTAATTTTGTTCCAGCAATTTTTACTGCTGCATTGTCCAATGCAATGCCCATTAATTCTGTAATGGGATTTGCCGGCATATTAAACGTAAATAAGGAAGGTACTGGCGATGATACAGTATGTCCCAGTTTTTTAAGCCATTCAAATTGGAAATCTTTTGGATATCCGCCACAGGCAATGCACACATAATCGGCCATTAAAAAAGATGCGTCCCTGAATAGTATCTTCCATTGACCATCCTGCTGCAGCACCTGCTGTACTTCGCTGTTTAATAAAATTTGTACACCATAATTACTTACTTCCTTCATCAGGCAATCAATGATAGTTTGCGAAGAATCTGTTACCGGAAACATTCTGCCATCGGCTTCTGCCTTCAGCAATACATTTCGTTCTTTAAACCACTGAATAGTATCTCCTGTAAAAAAATGATGAAATGCTTTCTTTAAAAAACTGCTTCCTCTCGGATAACGCCTGAGCATGCCGGGTATGCTAAAACAATTGTGTGTAACATTGCACCTGCCGCCGCCACTCACTTTTACCTTGCTTAGTACTTTTCCTGACTTTTCTATTACCGTTACCTGAAGCAAAGGATTTTTAGCTGCGGCATTTACGGCACAAAAAAAACCTGCAGCACCTCCTCCAATAACAATCAATCTTTTTTTATTCATTCAAATAGTTATCTTAGCAATGCACAAAAGTATTCATCTCAGGATATAAAAAATCAGTCCGTTATTTTATGCCCTGGATAACTGCTTCAATTCCAATTTCAATAATTTAAACTTCGTTCATATATTTATGCAGCTTTAACATGACCAATGTGCATGCCATACAAAACCACGTGGTTTTAATATTGAGAGAAGGACTTTCGGATTTACTAACCTATCACAATGTAGACCATACGCTTGACGTTGCCAGGCAAAGTATAAGAATAGCCAAAAGCGAAGGAATAGTGGATAAACAGCAACTGATGGAACTTAAAATTGCGGCGCTGTATCACGACACAGGCTTTTTACAGGTGTACCGCCATCATGAAGAAAAAAGCTGTGAACATGCCCGCAAAGAATTACCAGGCTTTGGTATTGATGAAAAAACAATTAACAACATTTGTACAATTATCATGGCAACCAGAATTCCGCAGTCGCCTCAAAATCATATACAGCAAATTATATGCGATGCAGACCTGGATTATCTTGGAAGAAAAGATTTTTTTGAAACCGGTGAAAAACTAAGAAAAGAATTAACTGCAAAAAAAATAATAAGCAGCAGGAAAGAGTGGGAACACACACAGCGCATCTTTTTACAGTCACATAAATATTTCACTAAAACATCTCAACAGGAAAGGGAAGCAGGCAAACAAAAAAACATACAGTTATTATTGGTTAGTTAAATGATAAACTAAAAACAGTTTTTGAAAGTGCAAATGTTTTTCGGGTTTATTAAAATCTAACCGCATAAAAAAGGTGCATAAATTTTAACTACTTCCTAATCATGAAAAAAAATGGCTTTTGGTTAAGCGTATTGAATGTGCGGCCTGATGAACAATGGCTGGTAAAAAAGCTTTTTATTTTACAATTTCTTCAGGGTGCAGGCATCGCATTCTTCTTTACAGCATCGTATGCACTTTTTCTGGATGAAGTGGGCGTAACCGCTTTGCCTTATGTATATATTTTATCCGCCTTTTTATTGTGGGGTGCCGGTTTTGTGTATTCCAAAGCAGAGCATGCATTCAGCCCGGGCAGGCTTGCCATTGTATCCACTTTATTTATTGCTGTAAGCATTTTATTTTTTCGTTTTCTTTTTCAAATAGAAAAAGATGAATGGCTGCTGTACCTGATGCTGGCCTGGTTCAATGTATTGTATCTGCTTAATAACCTAGAATTTTGGGGGCTTGCAGCTATTTTATTTAATGTACGCCAAAGCAAGCGGCTGTTTGGTTTAATCAGTGCAGGTGATATACCCGCCAAATTTGTGGGGTACACGCTGGCGTTACTTACGGTGGAATATATTGGCACCATTAATTTATTTTGGGCAGCTGCTGCCTGTGTGCTGGCATCACTACCATTTTTACAAAGTATTATAAAGAACAAAAACCTGCTGGAACATCAGCACGAAAAAAAACATGTTCATCACCAGAAACAAACATCTAAAGTAACACTGCTTGCAAAAAACTTTTCCGGCAACATTCTTATCAGACACCTTGCTTTGCTTACAGTGGTGTTATCCACCTGCTTTATAATTATCAACTATGCTTTTTA
>JAYWIB010000684.1:0-1861 GCA_043789265.1 Chitinophagaceae bacterium | reverse complement strand
GCTGATACTTTGTGCAGAAAAATCAAATGAGCACATAGAACTGCTGCAATTGCACAAATCAAATATACGGGTAGCTGAATACATGACGGAACTGCCCAGTAAAACACTCCTGAAAAAGAAACTGCAGAAAGCAATTGCCATAGCAAAACAAAATATGCTTGCAGAAAGAAAATTGAAAAAATAAATGCCAGGACTAACGATTGCTGAAAAAATTTTATCAAAACATGCAGGCTATGAAGTAAGAGCCGGTGAGCTCTGCATTGTACCCGTTGATGGCTGCATGGCTACTGACACCACCGCACCACTTGCCATCAAGGCATTTAAAGAAATGGGCGGCGAAAAGCTGTATGATAAAAACAAATTCCATCTCATCATAGACCATGCGGCGCCTGCACCAAATGAAAGAATTGCCAACCTTCACCAGTTAATGAGAGATTTTGCAAGTGAACAGGGCTCTTCATTATATGATATCGGCAGCGGTATTTGTCACCAGGTGATGGTGGACAACCGGAAAGTAAAACCCGGCGATGTGTTTATGGGTGCCGACAGCCACACGCCCACTTATGGTGCATTGAATGCATTTGCCTGCGGCGTTGGTTCAACTGATTTGGCGGCAGTGATGCTTACAGGAAAAACATGGCTGAAAATACCGCAGACAATCCGTGTTGTTTTAAACGGAATACTTGCATCAAACATTTCAGGAAAAGATTTGGCATTGTTCGTTTGTAAAAATTTATCTATTAGCGGGGCCACTTACCAGGCTGTGGAGTATGATGGCAGCGCTGTGGAAAATTTAAATCTTTCTCAACGCATGGCTCTATGCAATATGAGTGCAGAGCTGGGTGCAAAAACAGGATTGGTAAATCCAAGGGGATTGAAAGGCTCCTTCCCAACCTTACCCCGAGGGGAAGGAGTTGGAGCACCCCAATGGAATGAGGCTGATTTTGTTTATCCAGATGAAGATGCAGTTTATATAAAAACAATTGAGCTTGAAGTTAGCAGCCTGCAGCCACAAATTGCCATCCCCAATTCGCCCGATGATGTGCATGATGTAGAAAAATATAAAGGCACAAAAATCACTTATGCTTTCATTGGCACTTGCACCAACGGAAGGCTGGATGATTTGCAGACAGCGGCGAAAATTTTAAAAGGAAAACAAATTGCAAAAGGAATTAGGATGATAATAGCTCCGGCATCGAGACAAGTATTGATTGATGCATTAAGCGACGGAACTATCCAGACTTTAATAGAGGCAGGCGCAACGATTATCAACAGCGGCTGCGGCCCTTGTGTGGGCAGCCATGAAGGTGTGCCGGGTGATGGTGAAGTTGTTATCAGCGCTGCCAATAGAAATTTTAAGGGACGCATGGGCAATCCCAATGCACAGATTTATTTGGGAAGCCCGGCAACTGTGGCAATGAGTGCATTGAATGGTTTTATTACGGCCCCCTAAATCCCAAAAAGCGGGACTTTTAAACAGTCTGAAAATTGAAAAGAGAAATAGAAATAGCAGGGTCTTCAAAAGCCTCCCCTTCGGGGAGGTTGGTTGGGGCCGCCATCCCTCAGAAGGCAATTGTATTAGCTATTGTAGTTTCTGCAATGGGATTTTTTGTTGACCTCTACGATATCATGGCGCTGGCTGCCATTGGCGAAACAAGTTTGCGTTCCATCAATGTGGCTGAAGCGTCCATCAAATCAGAACTGAATTTTTTGCAGAGCATGCAGATGTTCGGCATGCTTATCGGCGGATTTTTATGGGGCATGGTGGGTGATAAATATGGAAGATTGAAAGTGCTGTTTGGAAGCATCATACTTTATTCTGCATTTACATTGCTGAATGCTTTTGTTGACACAGCAGGCC
>JAYWIB010000683.1:0-6495 GCA_043789265.1 Chitinophagaceae bacterium | reverse complement strand
ACGGGTACTCCGGCGTACAGCCCGCTACTGTACAGCGTTTGACGGATATGTACAATCACCAGGTGCTGCCTGTAATTTATACACAGGGATCGTTAGGTGCTTCCGGCGACCTTGCTCCACTCAGTCATTTAAGCCTGCCACTGATTGGGCTGGGCGAAGTATTTTATAAGGGAATTAAAATGCCTGCTGCTGCTGCGCTGGAGAAATTAAATTGGGAGCCACTGCATCTACAAAGTAAAGAAGGGCTTGCATTGATCAACGGCACACAGTTTATGAGTGCGTATGGTATGCACAATTTAATACAGTGCGAAAGACTGCTGCGCTGGGCAGATATTATAGCAGCCATTTCTTTTGATGCATTTGATTGCGTGGCTGAACCATTGCATCAAAAAATACATTCCATCCGGCCACATAAGGGCCAGGTGGATACTGCGGCAACCCTGCGTGGATTGCTGAAAGAAAGTGAAATACTGGCGCAGCAAAAACAACAGGTGCAGGATCCTTATTCCTTCCGCTGCATACCACAGGTGCATGGCGCTACAAGAGATACATTTGATTATGTACTGCAGATATTTATAAAAGAAATAAATGCGGTTACAGACAATCCAAACATTTTTCCGGAGGATGATTTAATTGTAAGCGGCGGAAATTTTCATGGGCAGCCACTGGCGCTGGCGCTGGATTTTTTATGCATCGCCATGAGTGAACTGGCAAATATTTCTGAGAGAAGAACATACCAGCTTATCAGCGGCCAGCATAACCTGCCGTTATTTTTGGTAAAGCAGCCGGGGCTTCATTCAGGTTTTATGATACCGCAATACACGGCCGCAGGCATCGTAAGCGAAAACAAACAATTGTGTACACCCGCCAGTGTAGATTCCATTTCATCCAGCAACAACCAGGAAGATCATGTAAGCATGGGCGCCAATGCAGCCACCAAATGCAAAAGGGTGGTGGACAATGCAGAAAAAGTGCTGGCCATCGAACTGCTTACGGCCGCACAGGCGCTGGAGTTCAGAAGGCCATTGAAAAGTTCGCCCTTTATAGAAAAAATTATAACAGCATTTAGAAAAGAGGTAAGCTTTAATGATGCCGACAGGGTGCTGTATGAGGATATAAAAAAAGCCATCTCCTTTATACAAAATTTCCAGCCATAAAAAATTACTTTATTAAGCCTTTGAATGGCTTTGTGAGTATCAACTTGTATATGCTTACATTTGTACACATTTTTAAAGCCCAATAAACTATTTTGAAGTTTTCCGATTTTAATTTCGACACCAGGCTTGCAGAAGGCATTGAAGCTTCCGGCTACGAAGAAGCCACCCCGGTACAGGAACAGGTGATACCGCTGGTGCTGGCCGGCAAAGATGTGATAGCATCTGCACAAACAGGCACCGGTAAAACAGCCGCTTTTCTGCTTCCCCTTATCAACAATATTATTTCGCAGCCGCTGAATCACCACAGCATTACGGCACTGGTAATAGTACCTACACGTGAGCTGGCCATACAAATAGCACAGCATATGGAGGGGCTCTCTTACTTTACTTCTGTAAGTTCTATTGCGGTATATGGCGGTGGCGATGGCAATGCATTTGTGCAGGAAAAAAAGGCATTGAACGAAGGTGCTGATGTGGTTATATGCACGCCGGGCAAAATGCTGGCGCATATCAACATGGGTTATGTAAAACTGAAAGGGTTAAAATACCTGGTGCTGGATGAAGCAGACCGCATGCTGGACATGGGCTTTTATGACGACATCATGCGTATCATCAATGAACTGCCTGCACAAAGACAGAACCTGCTTTTTTCTGCCACCATGCCGCATAAAATCAGGGAGATGGCCCGCAAGATTTTGCAGCATCCTTCAGAAATCAATATTTCCATCAGCAAGCCGAATGAAAAAATAAAACAACTGGCTTATGTGGTGTACGATAAACAAAAAATTCCGCTGGTAAAATATATTCTGCAGCAAAAAGAATTTGATTCCGTACTGATTTTCTGCAGCAGCAAACTGAGTGTACGGCAGCTAACTTTTGAACTGAAAAGAGCCAAGCTGCCTGCAGATGAAATACACAGCGACCTGGAGCAGCAGCAGCGGGAAGATGTGCTGATGTATTTTAAAAGCGGGCGAATAAAAATTTTGGTGGCCACCGACATCCTCAGCCGCGGCATTGATATTGATAATATTGGCCTGGTGCTAAATTATGATGTGCCGCATGACGGCGAAGATTATGTACACCGCATTGGGCGTACTGCAAGGGCAGCAGCAGAAGGCACGGCCATTACTTTTATAAGCGAAAGGGAGCAACGCAAATTTGCTGTAATAGAAAAGTTGCTGGGTAAAGAAGTGCAGAAAGAAAATATACCGGAAGAGTTTGGAGAAACACCTGTATATGCACCCGGTGCAGGCCGCCCTGCTCAAGGGCAGCAGCGGGGAAAAATGCCCATGCACTTTAACAGGAACCGGCCTAAAAGATAATTAAACAGGACGCTGTCTTTTTGTTATTGCTAACACCGAAGGCAGTAATAATTATCTTATACCTTTTCTTTAACCGCCGTCAGAGTTCTTAACCGCTGACGGGGTTGCGTACAGTCCAATTTTATAAACTTAATAGCGGGTTAGTCATCAGGCACCAGCCTGAGCAACAGGAATAGTTTTTATCTCACCCCCAATAAAATATATTTGTAAAAAAAATCCCATTTCATCTGCTGCCAACATATTACTTAGCCCGGTAGAATACCTGAAAGGGGTGGGGCCGCTTAAAGCCGACCTGCTAAAAAAAGAATTGGGCATTTTTACTTTTAAAGATTTACTTGAACATTATCCGCTGCGGCATATTGATAAAACGACGGTGCAAAAAATTGACGCATTGTCACCGGCATTGGATTATGTGCAGGTGGCGGGGCGGCTTACGGGCTTTACCATAATGGGTGAACGACAATCAAAACGCCTCACCGGCTATATTACCGATGGCAGCGGCGAGCTGGAGCTTACCTGGTTTCAGGGCATCAGCTGGGTGGAGAAAACATTGCATACAGGGCAACAATACCTGGTGTTTGGCAAGCTGGGTTTTTTTAATGGCAGGCCGCAAATTGTGCATCCCGAAATGGAAATTTTTACTCCTGAAAAAGCCGGAGGAAAAAAATACCTTGATCCCATTTATCCCTCCACCGAAAAATTAAAAGCAAGAGGCATTAACGGGCGGGCATTTGCCAAGTTTACTTTTGCCCTGCTGCAGCAATTATCAGTAAAAGATTTTCCCGAAAATCTGCCTGAAAAAATTATCAGTCAGTACCGTTTTATTTCCCGGTGGGAGGCTTATTGCCACATTCATTTTCCGGCTTCAGAAGAATTAAATGTGCATGCAGTGCGCCGCATCAAATTCAATGAATTGTTTTTTGCACAGCTAAGGCTTGGCCTCATACGCAGTGCCCGCCATCGTTTCAGCAAAGGGTGGGTATTTGATAAAGTGGGTGATTTGTTCAATGAATTTTACGCCGGCTATCTTCCTTTTAGTTTAACCAGTGCTCAAAAAAGAGTGCTAAAGGAAATCCGTAAAAACATGGGCAGCGGTACACAAATGAACCGGCTGCTGCAGGGCGATGTGGGCAGTGGCAAAACAATTGTGGCACTGCTAAGTATGCTGATAGCGGCTGACAATCTTTTTCAAAGCGTGCTGATGGCACCTACAGAAATATTGGCGCAGCAGCATTACAACAGCATTACTGCTTTGCTTAAAAATTTGCCGGTGCAGGTAAGCCTGCTTACGGGTTCTACCAAGGGAAGACAGCGTACTGCAATAATGAATGCCTGCATGGATGGATCGCTGCATATTTTAATTGGCACCCATGCAGTGATAGAAGAAAAAGTACAGTTTAAAAACCTGGGCTTTGCGGTAGTGGATGAGCAGCACAAGTTTGGTGTGGCGCAGCGTGCCGCCTTATGGAAAAAAAATTCGCTTCCCCCGCACATACTGGTAATGACGGCAACACCTATCCCCCGCACACTGGCGCTTACAGCCTATGGAGATTTAGACTACAGCGTTATTGATGAGCTGCCTCCCGGCAGGCAACCAATTATTACCACACACCGATTTGAAAACAAAAGGCCTCAGGTAATGGATTTTGTAAAAGCAGAAATTGCAAAAGGCCGGCAGGCATATTTTGTATATCCGCTCATTGAAGAATCAGCCAAACTTGATTATGAAAACCTGATGAAGGGATTTGAAGAAGTAAAATCATTTTTTCCTGAACCTCGTTATTGGATAAGCATGGTGCATGGCAGGCAGCCAGCGGCGATGAAGCAAACCAATATGGACAGATTTGTAAAGGGCGATACCCAAATAATGGTTAGCACCACAGTGATTGAAGTAGGTGTAAATGTGCCGAATGCTTCTGTAATGGTAATAGAAAGCGCCGAAAAATTTGGCCTGTCGCAGTTGCACCAGTTGCGGGGAAGAGTGGGGCGGGGGAGCGAAAAAAGTTTTTGCATATTGTTAACAGGAAATAAAATATCCAATGATGCAAGGGAACGACTGAAAGTATTGTGTGCCACCAATGATGGATTTATAGTGGCAGAAAAAGATTTGGAAATCCGCGGCCCCGGCGATATTGAAGGTACCCGGCAAAGCGGCGAACTTAATTTTAAACTGGCCAGTCTTATTAATGACAAAGCCATGCTGGAAGCTGCTAAAGAAGCAGTTAATTTTATCCTTGATGATGATCCGGATTTAAATATGGCCGAAAATTTGCCCGTTAAAAATTACCTTCAGTTACAAAGAGGTAAAACAATCTGGAGCAAAATTTCGTAATTGTTTTTTGAAGAAAAATTTGCCCTCCAGATAAACAAGCTTTTTTTTCCTGTGTTTTTATTCTAAATTGTATAAAAATTTTTCCTTTGAAAATTTTTAAAAAAATACTTCACGGCAGTACCCTCATAATACTTCTTCTGGCAGGCATCCCGGCATTTAGCCAGCTTCAGTTTATTGAAAACAAAGGCCAGTGGAACAGTACCGTAGATTTTAAATCTGACTTTCGTACCGGTTCATTTTATTTAGAGGAAAATGGCTTCACCGTTTTATTACACAACGAAAAAGAACTGGAAATTTTATCAGGCGACTTGCATGGGCATGACAATGGTAACAATAACAAAAATGATAAATTGCCGGCAGACGTTAAAGCAAGAGCGGCTGCACCCTTACCAATGCCAGCACCACTGCCTGCTAAATTTGTTCTTCACTCCCACGCATACAAAGTAAAATTTAAGGGAGCCGCACAAGCCTTGTCAGCACTGCCTGATAAAGCGATTGCATCTTATAATAATTATTTTATTGGCAACGACAAAGCAAAGTGGCAGACGGGCTGCAAAATATATCAGGGTATTACATACAAAAATATTTATCCAAACATTGATGTACGATATTATACTGACCGGGGTACATTAAAGTATGATTTAATTGTACACCCCGGGGGCAACGTAAACCAGATAGAACTGGAGTATCAGGGAGTAAATAAACTGGAAGTAAAAAATAAAGAATTGGTAATAAGCACATCTGTGGGTGAAGTAAAAGAATTGTACCCATACACTTACCAGGTGCTGGATAAAAAAAGAGAAACACTCGATTGTAAATATGTGGTGAAAGACAATGTGGTGCGTTTTAAAATAAAAGATTATTCGCCCAATGCCACAGTGGTTATTGATCCTACATTAATTTTTTCCACATTAACAGGAAGTTCTTCAGACAACTGGGGCTATACAGCCACCCCCGGGCCCGACGGCAGTTTTTTTGCAGGCGGTATATCATTTGGCGCCGGCTACCCTACATCACCCGGTGCTTATGATGTTTCATATAATGATGGTACCAACGATGACGGCAATGGCGGCTACGACATTGGCATTTTAAAGTTAAGTGCAGATGGCTCAAGGCGCTTGTATGCCACTTACATCGGAGGCAGCGGCAACGAGCAGCCACATAGTATGATTTGCGATGCACAGGGCAACTTGATTATAGCGGGCAGAACAAATTCAAAAAATTTTCCTCAAACAAAAACAAATGGCCCGCTGGGCGGATATGATATTATTGTAACAAAACTAAATGCCACAGGTACAGATATCGTGGGTTCTTTAATAATGGGTGGTACAGGAGATGATGGAGTAAATATCAGATCAAAATATTCACCTGTTGGTCCCCAGGCCGATGGTGCATTTGATACAAGACGCAACTATGGTGACGATGCCCGGAGCGAAGTGATACTGGATGCTGCAGGCAACATCTGCCTGGCCTCATGCACACAATCATCAGATTTTAAAACTACAGATGCTGCATTTCAAAAAACGTTTGGCGGCGGCACTTATGATTATGTAAAACAGGACGGTATAGTTGCAAAATTCAACAGCACTCTTACCAATATTATTTTTGCATCTTATTTTGGCGGCTCGGGCAATGATGCCTGTTTTGTTCTCTCCATCAACCCCACCAATGGTAACCTGTATGT
>JAYWIB010000682.1:0-1863 GCA_043789265.1 Chitinophagaceae bacterium | reverse complement strand
GATGATAGACATTTCTTAATTCGCAGATCAACAGGGGATGTCAAACTCACGGTAACTTATCAGCAAATACCATTATTTTAAGTGATAATTTTTTTGCTGTGATTTATATCAGCAAAAAAAATGCTGCATTTGGGCATTAAGTAATACCATCTTGATTTACTAAGTAGTCCGAAGGACTCTGCGTGGAAATCTTAGATGGTATTATGCCGACAGAAAAGTGTTTGGACTATTAGTATGTATAGTCGGTATAAGCTTAATAAAAAACTGAAAAAATTCTTTTCAGCTTTAAACAAAAATTTTGAATGGTTCGTTTTATTTCGAAAGGGTTACATGACAAAAACATTACAGGAAGTAAGCTGTAAAAACAGAACAGCACTTCGTACATGGCTTCAGCAGAATTACCGGCAAAAGGAATCTGTGTGGCTTATCATTCATAAAGAAAATTCTACGCAGGGTACGCTCTCTTATAATGATGCTGTGGAAGAGGCATTGTGTTTTGGATGGATAGACAGTAAGCCCAATAAGCTGGATGATGAAACTTATAAACTGCTGTATAGCCCACGGAAAAATAAAAGTGTATGGAGTAAAGTGAATAAAGAAAAAATAAAACAGCTTTTAAAAGACGGTCTGATGCAGCCCGCCGGTATGGAAAAAATAAACGCTGCTAAAAAGGACGGAAGCTGGGCGGCGCTGGATGCAGTGGAAGCATTGCAAATGCCGGCAGAATTAGCCGGCGCATTCAAAAAAAATAAAACAGCGCAAAAAAATTTTTCTGCATTTCCGGCCGGCGTACGAAAGCAAATTTTTTGGTGGATAGCTTCTGCAAAAAGAGTGGAAACAAAAAATAAAAGAGTCGCCGAAACAGTTGCACTTGCACAAAAAAACATCAGGGCCAATCAATACAGACCTGCATAAAAAAAGCGCCGGTAGAAACCGGCACTTACATTTAACGAACGCATGTTAACCAAAACAATGACGAATGTTTGTCAAATGATATAGTTCCACTGCTGTATGTCAGGCGACGCACCACTGCGTATTTCTTCCAGTTTATTTTTTAATTGTATGCATACGCTATGCTCATTGCAGGGTGGCAGTGCATAATCTGTATCATCTATATTAATTATGCTGATGGGCGCCACCACAGCGGCTGTACCGGCACCAAAGGCTTCTGTAATTGTTTTATTTTTTAATCCCTGTTGCAGTTCGGATATGCTTACAGGTCTTTCTGTTGTTTCATATCCCAAATCATGAGCAAGGGTAAGCAGCGAATCTCTTGTAACACCATCTAAAATAGAATCAGACAAAGGGGGTGTTATCAGAGCGTTTTTTATTACAAACATTGCATTCATCATCCCTGATTCTTCAATGTACATATTGTCTTTTCCTCCTGTCCACAATACCTGATCGTACCCTTCATTTTTTGCCAACTGTGTGGGATAAAATGCGCCACCATAATTGCCACCGCATTTTGCAAAACCTGCTCCGCCTCTGGGTGCCCGGGTATATGCTGTTTCTACTTTTACTTTTATGGGGTGTTGATATACCATGGGCACCGGCCCGGTAAAAATTATGAAACGGTATTCATCAGAAACCTTTACACCAAACTTTGCTTCGCTTGCATACACAAACGGACGGATGTACAATGCAGCACCATCTATATCCGGCACCCAGGCCTTATCAAGATGTACCAGCCGCATCAGTCCTTCAATAAAAATTTCTTTTGGCGGCACAGCCATGCACATACGCTGCAGCGATTTTACACAACGTTCGTAATGCTTATCTATCCTGAAGATATTGATGCGTCCATCTTTCATTTTGAAAGCCTTCATTCCTTCAAAAACTGTTTGCCCGTAATGCAGTGCC
>JAYWIB010000681.1:0-6514 GCA_043789265.1 Chitinophagaceae bacterium | reverse complement strand
CAATAAAGCGGCGTGAATGTTGGAAGCTATGCGGCAGTTCCTTATTTTTGCCTCCCGTTTAAAAAATGGTCCCGTAGTTCAGTGGATAGAATAGAAGTTTCCTAAACTTTAGACACAAGTTCGATTCTTGTCGGGACTACAAACACCGGAAATAAAAATTCAGAAACCATTAAATCCTTGTCGAATGCATTGACAGGGATTTGCTTTTTTGTGCTGCCTGGTAAATACGCCCAATTGTTTTACAGTTTGTTTTACATTTCGTTGCTGAGAAGATTGGGAATTTTTAAAATTGACTGCTAAAAGTGGGAAATTAAATACGATAGCCGCAAGATACTTGGCTCTGCTCATGACGCATTGATAGCCGTTACTTGAAAGTAATTAGTAAAGCCATTACTTATAAAAAATTGCTTGCTTTTTATTAACAGGGCGTAAGGATCAATGCAGATAATTCCAGTAATATTTTTAAAATCGTGGATGTTACGTGTAATCAGTATCAGTTCATACACAAGCGCAGTAGCGGCAATGATGGCATCTGGTAATTTAATGCGGTAAGCTTTGCGGAGTTCGATGGTTTTATCAGCGATGGCATTATCTACAAAAATAACAGTGGCTAAATCAATAAAATCAGCCAGGCGTTTTAACTCATCATCTTCACCATTAAACCCAAGCACTTCAATTTTAGAGATGATGGAAATAGTAAGGTTATCATTAAAATAGCCATCTAAAATAAGCGAAGCTTTATCATGCATTTTATTGCTGATATAATCAATAATGGTATTTGAATCTGCTAAATATTGCTGCTCCATTCATTACGTGATTGTTCGATGTGAGCATTTAACTTGTCTGCTGTTTCTTTGGAGATGCAGCCCCTGTAATCAGAAGGTTTTATTTTTCTGCCTGCATCTGCTTCAGCTTGCAGCATTAAGTTAATATCCTTGTGGGCTTTGGTTATTTTTTCCCAGTCACCGATAGGGATAACAACAGCAGTGGTGTTATTGTAATCATCTTTTAAATATTGTAAACGCATAATCTGTTCAATTTAAAATGCACGGGCATACGCTCTTAGTTTTTGCATCAATTAAAAATCTTTCAAGATTCTTTGATAAGGATGCCTGTAAAAGTACGAATTTTCGTACACCTTAAGTATCCTTATTATATATGTATGAAACAAGTTTGTTCCCCAAAAGTGAATTTGCAGACTTTGATGAGTCAACATATTCATCTTTCGGCGCAGCAAGTGTATCCGTATAAAAGCGGGCAATGCGGAAACATCAAAAGAGTCTTAGTACTGCCAAGGTTTTTAAAAGCATTGGCGGATGAACAACACTGTAAAAGATTTTAATTATCAACAATAATCAAAGCCGCCAACTTCTGTTTAGTTAGTATCACATTATGCAATACCATCGCCTCAACTTTTTCACCTCGGTTTCTCACCAATTAATGCAGTCCTTAGCTGTTGTCTCTTTCTGACATCAGGCTGTCCTTTAAGCCCGTTATGTCGTTAATACTTTTACATCATCAAAATAAAATCACTTAAATTAATCAACATGAAAAAAATTTTGCTAAGTTTTTGCCTCACACTTATTGCAGTCCTACAACATGGCATGGCACAAAACAGGCAGGTATCGCCCAATGATATTACGGGGCTTTACTGGTCGCCAAAAAAAGATGCTAAAATAGAAATCTATAAAAAGGGAGAACAGTATTTTGGAAAATCTGCGTGGGTGGCCACACCCGGGAAAGACAGCAAAAATCCTAAAGCATTTCTGCGAAGCAGAGAAGTGCTGGGTATAGAATTACTTACACATTTTTCCTGGAACAACGGCACTTACACAGGCGGGGAAATTTATGATCCCGAAAGTGGTAAAACCTACGATTGTAAAATGACGCCGGAAGGCAATAAACTTAAAGTAAGGGGATACATTGGTATTTCGCTGTTTGGCCGTACCGAATATTTTGAGCGGATAAATTAAATTCATTCATACCTAAATTTTATAACAATGACACACATAAACATCGGAATTTCATCAGGGCTTTTAATGATTTTTTTCATCGCTGTTTTAAAAAACCTGGATAAAAAAATAGTTTACGGACTTGCACTTGCAGGAATCGGCTTTTTGTATGTGGGATTTGTATGGACTGATTTGCATGCGCTGATTATAAATGCTGTTCAGGCAATCCTCTTCCTTTTTCTTGCATACTTCGGAATTAAAAAAAGCATGCACCTGCTGGCAGCGGGCTATTTTCTGCACGGCTGCTGGGACGTTGCATACAGTCACTTTCAAAATCCCGGATTAATACCACCGCACTACGATTTGTTTTGCCTATCTATAGATTTTACGATTGCCATTTACCTGTTGACTTTTAAATCTGAAGCATCCCAAATTGTGAATAATCGCATAAAAGTAAATCCGGCATTGTAAACTTTACTTCGGTGTGTTCATCATCAGCCGCACAAAATCCCAATGCGCCTTTTGCCACAATATGAAAAAGCTTTCATTCTTTAGCAAGGGGTGAAAAGTATTGCCCATTGAAAAATAAATGGAGATATGGAAGATGAAATATTGAATAAAGATATACAGCACCGCCCCCTTCCCCCGGGAAAGGGAGAGCAGGGATGGACTTATTGTATTAACTTGCATGCTTACAGCAACAGCTATGTTTCAAAACAGGGTACATCCTTTGGGCGATTTAATAACCACTGCAGCACGTGGTGCATGGACGGGAACACGGGGTGTGCTTCACAATGAACAGCAGCAAATAATACGGCCCTATAAATTAAAAGCATGGCTCACGTGCAGGCTGCAGTTTAAAGGCAGAAAAAGAACAATGATGTCGCCGGACAAATACACGGAACTTTTTTTTATGGATGAGGCCACAGCTTTTGCAGCAGGCCACCGGCCATGCTGCGAATGCCGAAGGGAAGATTTCAATACATTCAAATCGCTGTGGTTACTTGGAAATCCTCACTATAATTTTAATTCGAAAACGTCTGTAAAAAAAATAGATGAAGTGCTTCACCAGGAAAGGGTGCATGCAGATAAATCTAAAGCAACTTTTGAAGAAGACATTACAAACATACCCAACGGCACCTTCGTGCTGATAGAGGATAAGGCGGGCCTGGTGATGAATAATAATTTTTATGAATGGTCGCCCTTTGGATATAAAGACGCAGTGGCTTTGCCTGCTAAGGAAAAATTAATTGTCATCACGCCCAGGTCGGTAGTCAATACTTTTGGGGCTGGATATTTGCCACAGACAGATGCAGTAAAAACTGTTTGAAGCAAACATGTTACTTTTTGTAAGAATTACTTTTTCTATAATCAAATCGCTCATTGCAGCATCAGTACCCACGCTGTTAACCTGTTAATTGTTTATCACAACCTTAATTCTTTTATCAACGCCATTGCTGCCCTGAATGTTTAATACGTAGATGCCCTTTACTATTTTGGATACATCTAACACGCTGGTTCCGTTTGCTGCTAATGTTTTTAAAATAACTTGTCCGGCAAGCGAAAGTAAACTGACTGTTGCGGTTGTTTGTAAACCATTCGCAACAATATACAACCTGCCTTTATCAACAGGGTTTGGAAATACACTCATTGAATACTTATTGCAGTTGGTAAATACGGGCAATACATCTGAAAATTTAAACCTTCCGTCTTTATCAATCATTTTTAAACGGTAAAAAACTTTTTCAGTTGATGCTGCAATATTTTGATCCACAAATTTGTATTTAATTTTTGATGAGCTATTACCAGTTGCATTGATGGCCCCAACAGAAACCCAATTTGAAAGATCTTTTGCCGCCCTTTCAATTTCAAACTTGCTGCTGTTTATTTCGGTTTCTGTAGTCCAGTTTAATGATGGCTGGCAGTTTATTAAAGACGCATTGAAATCACTGAGGATTACAGGGGTGGGCGTAGTAACGGAGAATCCTGCCTGGCTGCTGTTATCAGCTGGATTATCGCCAGATAAAACAGGACCGGGGTTACAGTTATTCCTAAATGTAATTTGACCGGAAATTATTGGCGAACCGGAAGTGATGGTAACTCCTTCCAGCGTTATTGGAAGATCAATCGCTGTATTTACTGCAATGCTGGCTGAGCTATTACATATATTTATTACAGTGCCATCATTGTTTAGTACCGTCCAACCTGCTGGTAAATTATTTTGTGTTGTGGCAATGAGGAGGCTTGGCGGCACCGTTACTGCTAATCGTAATTTGCCTGCGGCTACTGGGCTGCTTTGGCCTGCGGTGCCTAGGGAAGCATTTATAGTAGCGTTCACGGTTCCGGTGCTTCCAAGAGGTACAATTCCAGCATTAAGCACCAGCATGTTGACAGATACATTTTGGGCAACTATTGCTGATGATGAAAAAAAACCAAAGGCCATCATCAGTATTATTTTAAAAGTATTTTTCATTTTAAGTGCTGTTAATTAATGGCTTAATAATTTGGTTACTTACTTTATTACCTGGCAAGAAGAAGTCGAATAATTATCTGCTGGATTATCGTCTTTTAAATAACCAGGGTCTGCACCAGGTGCTATACCATTCGAGAATGAGAGCTGACCTGAAAGAATTTTGGAACTGCAAATATTTACGCCCTTAATAGCGATTAATAAAGTACGGGAATCACTATTTGCTATTATATCTTTTGCATTTGAAACTGTTATTGTATTCCCTGAATTACTAATTATTTCCCACCCCGTAGGTAATTGATGCCCTAATGTTTGTATGATAAGAAAAGAATCCGGAATATTAATCTGAGCTTTTAATTTATATACTCCTACAAATTGAGATGGGTCAGTATTATTGATTGTTACTTCAAAAAAAACAGTTTCCCCTTTCTGCACTATTCCTGAATTTCTGGTGAGTACATTTATCGAGACGTTTTGTGCAGCCACAGCAGAATAAAATAATACACACACAATAAGAGATGCTGACCTATATAGTTTCATGATTTCTGTTTAAAACTTATTATTCACTTCATGGATACTGACTGATTATAGAAACTAACCGGTCAAAGGTGTCTTCAACGAGGATAAATGGAAAAATAGACTCTTAAACTTTCAGGCGAAACTATGTTATGATAAGTATAGAATTGTTGCAAGTTTATTAAGTAATCGTTAACTAATTATTTCCAAACACTTTTTTTAAAAACTATAGTATTTTATAATGGTGATTATAGCACCAACTAACTTAGAAATGAAAAGAGATAATATTTGCGTAACAATTTGTTGACATAGATGATGCCTTTATCAATTTCCTTTGCAAAAAAAGCTGTTACATGAGAAACTTTTTTTGTTTGATTCTTTTTTCTTTGTTATCAAACATCGTTTATGCACAATCCGGAAAAATTACAGGTAAAGTAATAAGCGCCGCCTCTGGCCAGGCATTGTCCAATGCTACTGTTTCTATTGTGGAAAAATCTAAAATGCTAATTGCCGATCAAAATGGAAATTTTACATTCAGTAAACTGGAGCCTGGCACTTATTCTATCAGGTGCAGTTATGCAGGATACAAAGAAAAAATCATAGAAGAAATTGTTGTAAAAAACGGCGACAACACTGCACTTACCATATCATTGGAAGAAAAATTGATGGGGGAGGTAGTAATTACTTCTAAAGTAAGCCTGAGAAAAGAATCGGTGGCATCTTTGTTAATAGCTCAAAAAAATAGTGCCAGCGTAAGTGATGGAATTTCTTTTGAAGCTATCCGAAAAACACCGGACAGAAATACAAGCGACGTTTTAAAAAGGGTGAGTGGTGCCAGTATTCAGGATGACAGGTTTGTTGTTATCCGTGGATTAAACGATCGGTACAATGCTGCATTTATAAATGGAGCGCCGCTGCCTAGTTCTGAAAGCGATAGAAAAGCATTTGCATTTGATATATTTCCTTCTTCTATTCTGGATAACCTTATTATTTACAAAACTGCCACTCCCGACAGAACAGGGGAATTTGCGGGCGGTATCATTGATATTACTACCAAATCTATTCCGAGTAAAAATTTTACATCCATTACCATTGGTGGTGCATATAATTCTGTGCTTACAGGCAAAGACCGTAAATTATCTTCTACCAAAGGTGGGAAAGACTGGCTTGGGCTTGATGATGGTTCAAGGGCAATGCCAGATGGGTTACCATCATCTAGGGAATTGCAAAAAAATGATTTTCCCAACGCACAAAGGGGCGATCTTGCAAAACTATATGGAAAATATAATTGGGGGATCTCAAGCAAAAATACTTCGCCAAATTTTAATTTTCAAATTTCTAAGGGCTTCAATTTGGAACGTAAAGGAAAAGAGTTTTTTGGGGCATTGTTATCTGCTACTTACAACAAAACTTTTACATTTAAAGATAGCGAAAGGAATAGCTATGACTACACGCCTACTGAAACACCTCTCCCAGATATTGTACCTATTCAAAAAGCCAAGTATAGAGATTCTATCTATAATGACGAAGTAGTGCTGGCGGTATTGGCCAACTTTTCTGTTAAGCTAAACAACAG
>JAYWIB010000680.1:0-1870 GCA_043789265.1 Chitinophagaceae bacterium | reverse complement strand
ACAGCAAACATGTTGTTTAATTGTGTAAACCTGCAAAAAGCTGCAGTAATTGTCAGGCACTAAAGTCTCCCCACCGGGGGAGATTTAAAGGGGGCTTTCTTCCCATATCATACACAAATGCACAATAGTTTCCGCCGCCCTGGCCATATCTTTTGTGCCAATCCACTCCAGCTTGCCGTGTATGTTTTGCATACCGGTAAATAGGTTAGGGCATGGCATACCAATGTAGCTAAAGCGGCTGCCATCGGTGCCGCCACGTATGCTTTCTTTTTTAACGGTAAGGCCTGCACGCTTTATTGCTTCAGCCGCATAGGCCACCACCTGTGGATGTTTATCCAGCACTTTTTTCATGTTGCGGTATTGCTCTGTGGCAGCATATTCCATGGTGGCGCCGGCAAATTTTGCCACCACATCTGCTGCAATTTTTTTCAGCCTGCTATGATGTGCTGCCAGTCCTTCATCTTCAAAATCTCTAACTATAAATTGTATGGCCGCTTTTTCGGCAATACCATTTACAGCCACCGGGTGTACAAAGCCTTCTTTCTTTTCTGTAGTCTCCGGGTTCCATTCATTTTTGGGCAATGCGTCCAGCACAGCACCTGCAATCTTTAATGCATTTACCAGTTTATCTTTTGCATAACCCGGATGAACAATCACTCCATGAATGGTAATCGTGGCGCCATCTGCACTAAAGGTTTCATCTTCCAGGCTGCCGGCTTCTCCCCCATCCAGTGTATAACCAAATGCAGCACCCAGCTTTTGCATATCCACCTTTGCTGTACCCTGCCCCACTTCTTCATCAGGGGTAAATAAAATTTTTATATCACCATGTTTTACCGCAGGGTTCTGCTTAAAAAACATAGCCGCTTCCATAATAGCCGCCAGGCCACTTTTATCATCTGCACCCAAAAGTGTCAATCCGCTTGCAGTAATAACACCACTGTTTAAATGTTCTTTCAGGTATGGGGATTCACTCATCCGCAGCACCTGTGTATTATCATCCGGCAGTATAATGTCATTGCCATCATAATAACGGTGATGGATGGGCTTTACGCCGGTGCCGCTGCAGTCGGGCGCTGTATCTATATGGGCACAAAAACAAATGGCCGGAATATTTTTTTTATTGCTGTTAGATGGAATGGTTGCATACACATATCCATACTCATCCGTTACAGCATCGGTAATGCCCATGCCCAGCAATTCACGCCATAGCATTTTACTCAGGTCTTTTTGTTTTGCCGTGCTGGGGTGTGCGTTACTGTTAGGGTCGCTTTGTGTATCTACCTGCACATAGCGCATGAAGCGTTCGGCAACAGAGTTGGGGCTTATGCCCCCGACCGCTAAAGGGGAGAAAAAAGCAGGCTCTTGCATAATTCAAAAGTTCTCGAAAAAATAAATCTGTTAAACACACCCCTCTAGGGGATGGGGGCTACACTATCTCCACCAGTTCTATATCAAACACCAGTGCTTCGCCGGCCAAAAAATGATTGGCATCAAGCACCACCACATCTTCTTTAATTTCGCTAACAACTACCGGAAAGGGCTGCCCTTGCTCGTTATTTAGCGTTAGCTGCATACCCGGCTCCAGTTTCATATCAGCAGGAATGTTTTCTTTCGGAAACTCAAGCATTGCTTCCGGATCTTTTTCACCATATGCATCTGCTGCAGCAATGCTGATGGTCTTTTTTTCGCCCACTTCCATGCCGGGCATTGCCGCATCAAAACCTTTAATCATTTGTCCGCCGCCCACTGTAAACTCCAGCGGCTCCCTGCCTGTAGAAGAGTCAAATTGTTCGCCGCTTGTTAGTTTACCGGTGTAGTGAACCTTCACTGTGTCACCGCTTTTTACCTGTGCCATAATTTGTTTTTT
>JAYWIB010000679.1:0-1870 GCA_043789265.1 Chitinophagaceae bacterium | reverse complement strand
AAAAGTTGAAGGTGAAAGGCGCAAGCAAAAAATAACCAAAGGCTGCACCTGAAAAAAAGCAAAGTGACACATAAAAAATACTGCCCCTTCCGTATTTTTTTTCTTTTTCATTGAGCGCCGGTTTTACAAAACGCCATAGCTCCCAAAAGATGTACGGGAAAGCCGCAATGATACCACCAATCATAGCTATGGTAATGGCCGAAGTAAAAGTGCCGTTGACTTGAGTAACCTGAAAATTTATTTTTATCACGGGCATACAAAACGAATCGCCCAAATGCAGCCAATGCCCCATCCGGCAAAGAGCGCCATAAGTAAAAAATTTTTCATTGGCAGGCGCAAGTATAATATTATCGTACACCCAATCTATATTAATAAAGATGGCAATGGCTGCCACCAGCCAGGCAATGATGGAACGCATCAGATGCCAGCGCAATTCCTCAATGTGATCGAAGAAGCCCATTTCTGCCGGCTCTTCCTTGCTCCTGCCTGCAATTCGGGTAAAGAATGATTTTCGTTCCTGCGCTGTGGTGGCCAATGTATTTATATTTTAAAAAGCTGGCGCAAAAATAGAACAGTTTGGGCATTCGTAAATTTTGTACGCCTGTTTTTATGGTGAAGGATGCAGCGGAAGACATTGGAAAGAAACAATTCTTTGGCGGTATGATGTATATTATAAAATACTTAGTCTTTTTTTAATGTAACGGCTTTTTTGCACCACAACTATATAATAAATACCGGATGGCAAAGATAAAAAGACAGGCACTTCTTCCGCTCCATTTATCAGCAGCCGGTCGTAGGCTTTCATCAGCCTTCCTTTATCGTCTATTATTTTTACTGTAAGCATGCCGGGTAAAAAACCGTTTACCTCCAGCGTAACTTTATTACGGGCAGGGTTGGGGTATAATTTTACATCCGGCAAATGAAGAGAATCTTTTTTCAGTATTTGTGCAGCCGGATATTCCATGGTGCCTTCATGGCTGCCAGTTTTTGCAAAATAAGCGGAGCCAATCAGCAGGAAAAAAAAACAGGGTAATAGTCGTTTCATGTAATATTTTTTTATCGCTTATTCTTTCAAATGAGCAATCTATTTTAAAAAAGTAATTGATAACCAACTTAGGAAGCCGGCAGATGACTCCTGTGATTGATTTGGATAACAGCTCCTTGAACAAAAACCATGTCAATGTTTCTTAATGCCGGAATAAAGCTGATATGGTATTGTATTTGCGTGCTACACAATACCCCATTACATTTGTATTACAATTATTTAATCACCATTAATAAACAAAAAGAATTATGGCATTTACATTACCGGCTCTGCCCTATGCACATGAAGCATTAGAGCCACATATTGACACAAAGACAATGCAGATTCATCATGGCAAACATCACCAGGCTTATGTAGATAACCTGAACAAAGCCATTGCCGGCACCGCACACGAAAATAAAACCATTGAACAACTGGTGGCTGAAGCTGGCAGCATAAGCCCTGCAGTACGCAACAATGGAGGCGGCCACTGGAACCATACATTTTTTTGGGACAGCATGGCGCCGCATACAGGCGGGGTTCCTGCAGGCCCATTAGCCGCAGCCATTGATGCTGCATTTGGCTCTTTCGATGCGTTTAAAGAAAAATTTGCCAATGCCGGTATTACCCGTTTTGGAAGCGGCTGGGCATGGCTGTTAGTAAAAGACGGCAAGCTGGAAATAAGCGCTACACCTAATCAAGACAATCCTTTGATGGACGTGGCAGAAATAAAAGGAATCCCGGTATTGGGCGTGGATGTATGGGAGCATGCCTACTACCTGCATTATCAAAACCGCCGTGCAGATTATCTAAGTGCATTTTGGAATGTGGTTAACTGGACCAAAG
>JAYWIB010000678.1:0-1873 GCA_043789265.1 Chitinophagaceae bacterium | reverse complement strand
TTGTTTCACCTAACATTTTAAAAACCACTAAAAACATTTCTCATGGACATCAAAAAACTGCTTACCGGCACCATCATCGGTGGCGTATTATTCTTTCTTTTGGGCTGGCTTATTTATGGTAATTTATTAATGAATTTTATGCGTAACCATACAGGCAAGGTGGGGGGCGTTATTCTCCGCAATCCCCATATGCTGTACCTCGTAGCCGGTACATTGCTGCAGGGTGCTGCTCTTGCGTGGATAACGCTTAAGGCAAATGTAAAGTCAATGGCTGAAGGCCTAACTACAGGAGCTGTTGCAGGTTTTCTTATTACCGCATCTTACGATGTTACCATGTATGCCACTACCATCGTCACCAGCAAACAGGCCATAGCTGCTGATATAATTGCTGCCACGGTAATATTTGCAGTGGTGGGCGCAGTTATTGGTTTTGTTTATGGAAATAAAAAAACCGCATAATCAAAATTTGCAGCATATAAAAGTCAACCACATATTTTGTTTTTATGGTTGACTAAAACTGGAGAAGTATAAATGCACAAGCCCCTGTTTAAGGGGCTTGCTCATTGAATGAATCTTTTATTATAACAATTATTGTACGTCTGATAAATTTCTTATTTGAAATTCAGGTGTTGTAAAAAAGTTGAAAGTATAACCTGTGTATGATGCGGCGGTAGCCGGATAAGCGGTAGCTGCAAATGTAGCAGCAGACCTTGTAAACATGGTCATTTGTCCTGACGGATCACCAATGGTATTATTGCCATTGGTACCTGCATATGTACCCGTACCTGTTATAGATGCATTTACAATTTTTACCAACGTGTATTCAGTATTGGAAGGTGAGCCTAGTGGTGCAGCCAGTCCATTCAGTAATTCAGTAATTGTTTTTACTTTGGGTGTAATGGTTTTTCCCGAAGCTACAGGAGGAGTGCGTTGAGCAACAGTGGCTACTAATTCCAGCGATCCCCGGAAGTTAATAAGAGAGTCTCCTGTAATATCCATCAGCACAGAATCTCCCAAATTATACGTATTGGCAGCACTTCCTCCAAAAAATACATTTACACCAGCATTGCCCTGTTGCAATATAACAGAACCCCTGGAAACACTTTTAGTGGTGGTATCAGATATTACCACACCGGTAATTTGCGTGCTGGTGGTTATTTTAATATTGGTGCCAGTATACAATGCCCTTAACTGAGCAAGTGTAATTATGTTTGGCGCACCGCCGGCAAAACTTATATCCACATCATTGGTACTTGTACCGCAGGCTGTAGTAATGGTCCACCTCAAAGTATAAAACTGGCCTGCCACTCCGTTAAAATTGCTGTTGGGTAAAGTGCTGTTTACAAAACTGCCTCCCGTTCCACTTACTATACTCCATGCACCGGAGCCATTGGCAGGTGTGTTAGCAGCAAGTGTAGCGGATGTACCTGCAAGGCTCAACTGATCTGCCCCGGCATTGGATTGCGTAGGCTGTGGAGCACAGGAGCCGCATATTTCATACCATGCAGTTTGCTTCCAAAAGTTTAAACATCCGGTAGTGTTGTTGAAAATTACAAGACCTGCAGCAGGACTGGCTATCGCATCCCTTTGCACCGTGGTCATCCGGGGTGGAAGAAATCCTTTGGAAGTGGAATTAACATCCAGCATGGCGCTGGCATCTGCTGTGGCAGAAGCATTGCTTACCACTACACCTTGCGCAGAGAGCAATTGTACAGTACTGACTAAGATGAAGAGCAGGGAAAAAAATTTTTTCATAATCTAAATTTGTGTGTTTGATGTATTGTTTTTTTGTTGTAAACAGCGTGTACAAACATATACATTTTTTGAAAACGGACGGCATATCAGGCAGACAAGTTATCCCTACACAAAAAAA
>JAYWIB010000677.1:0-1877 GCA_043789265.1 Chitinophagaceae bacterium | reverse complement strand
CATATAGTAACAGGCATTAGTATTCCAAAGAATGGTTACATTTACATATACTGTAGTAACGAAAGCCAATATAGTGTGTTCTTTGATAACTTGCAGGTGATACACAAACCGGGGGTAATTTTAGAAGAGACACATTATTATCCCTTCGGGTTAGTTATGCAAGGCATCTCAAGTAAAGCGGCAGGCGGTGTAGAAAACAAATATAAATTTGGCGGCAAGGAATTACAGAGTAAAGAGTTCAGCGATGGTAGCGGATTAGAGCTGTTAGATTTTGGTGCAAGAAATTACGACCCACAAATTGGTAGATGGCACACTATTGACCCAATGGCAGGTATTATGCGTAGATGGTCGCCATACAATTATGCTTTTGATAATCCGATTAGATATACTGACCCTGATGGGATGACACCAGGAGAAATTTACGACCAAAATGGAAAAAGAATCGGTACAGATAATAAAGAGGATAAAGTGAAACGGGTAGCACTTGACCCGGCGACACAAGCACAAGTAAAAGCTGCTGATAAAAAAGGGGAGAAATTTAATATTGATGGTAATGATAAAGTTTTTGCAGCCCCAACATCTCAGGAAGTTGGAGAATATAAAAAAGCTTATGATAATACTGAAAATGGAGAAGGAAATCCTGAAACAGGAGTAGTATTTGGGGAAAAAGACGGCAAGGTAAATGTAGGAGTTACCGAAGGTAAAGCAGGTGAGGTAGACCAATGGCCTATGAGAGAAAAAATGGCAGCAGACGGCAACCAACTTACAAGTGATGCACATACCCATAAACCACTTAATGAAGCAGAAGGAACTGTTGGAGCTGCAAGACCATCCCCAGAAGATATTAACAACAGAGCAATAGGTGAAAAACAATTTGGATATACAAAACCAAGTGCAGTATTAGGGCGTGATGGTTTTATAACTCCTGATGGTATTCCGATGGTAACTAAAGTTGTCGCCTTTTACACTTCGGGTGGAGTAGTAGGAACAATTGATTTTTCTAAATTACAAAAGCTTGTCAAAAAACTTGAAAAGTGATGAAAAAGAAAAATCTGTTTCTTGCAATATTGATAATAGCGTTGCCCTTTTGTAGCTTAGCCCAGACTAAGCTTAACATAAACGATGTATATATTGGCTTAGCCGATTCCTCATTTAAAAATTACATACAAAAATTATTCAAGGGCGAAATTTTTCATATTAGGGATAAACGATTAACTTTTTTATACGATAAACCAGTTAATGATTCTATTATAAAATTTATTGTTCTTAATAATGAAGATTCTATAAAGAATTATTTTTCTGAGCAAGATTTTAAATACAATCGGGAGAAAGCAGTAATAGAGTTTGATATTGTATCTATTTTTCCTGATACTGTATTTATTAATGTAAAAAATTTGATTATGACTGCAGGGCATTTTAATAAGACAAGAAGAGAATTGATAGGTTATACAGGACAAATAAAACTATATGCTTTGTACGACAGAAAATTAAATAAATGGGTTGTTGATAGATTGAATAAATGTATTAGATGCCCTGACCAATAAAAATATGTATGAAATCAACAAAGCCCCTCACGGGGCTTTTGTCATTTACTTAGCGAATGCTTTTTTTGCTTTATGATGTGAGAGTGCCATATCAATAAAATAATACACTTTATCTTTTTCTTCAACGGGCAAAGCTTCAATATCTTCAATGCGTTTAATCAGTTTTTTATCCATCACCATATTATCAGAATTACCCAGTAAGTAATCAACAGTAACGCCGAGTTCTTCGGCAATCTTCCTTCCGGAGCAAGTCTCTCATCCCTTAATTTTTCACAGGCGATGACTCTGCGCTGGGCGTGTGGGTTAGCCGCAGGTCTCGCCGCATTATGGAAA
>JAYWIB010000676.1:0-6549 GCA_043789265.1 Chitinophagaceae bacterium | reverse complement strand
AAATGGCTTACAGCCTTATTGATACTAAAATAAAAGAGGATGATTTTATTACTATCGAAGACGAACCTAATATAAATCTTTTTGACAGATGGGAACCCGGAGATGAAAAAGATGATATAAGTAATATCCTCTTCCCTGATGGAAGTGTTGAAGATGAAAATGCAGATTTCAAACTACTGTTTGACCAGTTTACAATAGATAAGAAAATATTACAGCAACGAGTTGATGCAATGCTGGAAATAAAAGGCCAGGTAACACTTAAAGAAGTGGTGGAAGAATATGGCCTGGAGAATGGACTAAGCGAAATTGTAGGATATTTTTCAATTGGGGCTTCCGGTTCTCACCAAATAATAGAAGGCACTAAAGAATCAATTTTAATTGGAGAAAGAATTGTAAACGTTCCCTTAGTTATTTATATAAAACCATTAACAAAATAGTATGGAAACAAAAATTGCAAGGGCGCCGTTTGCTGCTGCTATTATTAAACTGTTGCAAGGTCCTGTATATGCAGATGATAAAAATATCTGGCGGGAATTAACGCAATGGCCATCTGCTATACAGGAATATTTCGGTAAAATAGGAATGGAATTAGTCATTAATGAGCAAGATGGGTTTGCAAGAGTACTGCAACCCGAAACGGAAGAACATGATGACAATCCCTTGCCACGGCTTATGAAAAAGCAAACGCTTAATTATGAAGCTACTCTATTGGCTGTAATTCTTAGAGAAGGGCTTGAAGAATTTGATATAAAAAGTGATGGCAATAAATTTTACCTTACTCAAAAAGAAATTAAAGAAAGGATAGAACTTTTTTACAAGGAACAATCAAATAAAAGTAAGCTTTGGAAAGATTTGTCAAGGCCCATAACAAATTTGTTAACTATTGGCATATTGAAACTGAATCGGGAAGATGCAGCCAATAAGGATAATAACAAGTATGAAGTAAAGCGGATTATTAAAGCATTTATCAGTAACGAGAAACTGGAAGAAATAAAGAATAAGTTAAACAACTATGTCAACCCTATTCAGTAATAATAATGCAGATAATGGCTATCGGTTAAGATACCTTGAGGTATTTAACTGGGGTACATTTAATGGTAAGGTATATAGATTGCAACCTGATGGCCGTACTTCTTTGTTAACTGGCGCAAACGGCAGCGGAAAAACTACACTGATTGATGCCTTGTTAACGATTTTAGTTCCTACTAACAAACGATTTTACAATCAATCATCCGGTGCAGAATCAAAAAAAGAAAGGGATGAAAATTCTTACTTTTGGGGTTACTATGGAAAAACATTTTCGGAACTGGAAGAGAAATCTAAAACAGAACAATTAAGAACCAAGGCAGATAATCCTTATTCCGTATTACTTGCCTGTTTTCAAAATTCCGGCACACAACACACCATTACATTGGTACAGGTTCGTTGGTATGCTAACGGTGGTTTACAGAAAGTATTTATTGTTTCTCCTTATCCACTTAGTGTTAATGAGCACTTTGGAAAAGACCATTTTGACCTGAAAGGGGAATGGAAGAAAAAGTTGATGAAGCAATATGCAAAGACTGAAATTTATAACAGCTTTAAAGAATATGCTACCAGGTTCAGCGAATTATTTGGATTAAGAGATAAAGCCCTTTCGTTATTCAGTCAAACAGTAGGCATTAAAGTATTGGGTGATTTAACCAACTTTATAAGACAGGAAATGCTGGAAGAAGCAGATGCGGAGGAACAGTTTAAAAGTCTCTATAACCACTACAGCGATTTGCTGATTAGTCATAAGGCTATTCAAAAAGATGAAAAACAACTTGAGTTGTTAGAGCCTGTGATGAACAACAAAAGCAAACTTGAAGTTCTACGTAATAATAAACAAAGGCTTGATTTCATAGAAGACCAAATGCCTTTTTATCTTGGTAAAATTGAGTATGAATTATTGGAAAAAGATGTTGAGCGGTTAGAACTTGATATAGAGGTAGCAAAAAAAGATAAGGAGTTGGTTTCGTCCGTAGTTGAAAGGTTGGATAAAGACAAAGAGCATCTAATAACCCAACGGGCTGCCCTTAGTATTGACACCCAGATTTCGCTGTGGAATAAAGATATTGATGCGGAGACCGAGAAACGGATACGGAAAACAGAAGCTGCTACAACCTACAATAAACTTTGTACGGAATTAAAAATTGATACAGATATTGATGAAGCGGTATTTAAGAAGAACTATACAAAAATACTGGAGATGAACAATACTGTTCCGGCAGAGGCAGAAAAACAGTCTGAAAAAAGATATGGACTAAAGGTTGAGCAGGACGCCACAACTAAAAAAATTGAAACCCTGCAGCAACAAATTACTTCTTATTTATCAAGAAAGAACCGCATACCTGATGATTTGATAAATGCACGGAAAAGATTAGTTGACATATTGGAAACAACAGAGGATGAAATACCATTTATAGGTGAACTAATCAAAGTAAAACCAACGGAACAGCTATGGGAAGATTCAATTGAGAAATTACTGCATAGTTTTTCCATGCAACTTTTAGTACCCGAAAAATTCAGCAAAGCTGCTAATCATTTTATTTATAATAATGATATGCAGACAAAATTAGTATATCAAAAAATTGACAGAAGACCTTCTAACAGTGCTGTGCGGTGGCCAACTGAAGATGACGCCTTGGTGAATAAACTTGATTTAAAAGACTCCATTTACAAAACATGGCTGGAAACTACACTACTTGACCGATTCAACTACTATTGCACAGACGACCTTGATGTATTTTATGGTTCACAAAAAGCAATTACTTCAAATGGGCTGATGCGTAATGCAAACAGGCATGAAAAAGATGACCGTCCCGGAAGATGGAATAAATCAAAATACCGGCTTGGAGGTGATAACAGAACCATTGTACAATATCTGCAAGAGCAGAAATACAACGAAGAAAAATTATATACTAAACTGTCGGAAGAAATAAAGAGCCTGGCACCGCTTATTACTTCTTTAAAATCAAAGGAACAAATCATAACAAATCTTATGGCTATAAAAAGCTATGATGATATTAATTGGTCGCAACATGCAGAAAGAATTAATAACCTAAATAAGCAGATTGCAGATTTAAAAAAATCTTCTGATAAGTATGATTTAATAGTCAAACAGATTGAAGAAGTAGAAAAGCATTTAACGAAAGAAACCAATAAAAAGGAGGAATTAAGTATTAGAGTCAGTAAGCTTGATGATGAATATAATGACAAAAATCTTCGGAAACTTAAACTCAATTTTGAAGACCTGAAAGAAGATGGCGAACAGGCTATTATTCAATTTCTGACTGAAATAGAAACTTCGCTGTCAGCCATCAAATCCTTAATGCAGTTTAATGGTATGGTGATACAAGCAGGCACCAAACTTAAAGCAAAACAGAGAGCTGCAACAGAAGCAGTAAACAATCTTGAAAAAGACACCATTGTTTTGATTGCCGCATTTGTTCATCCAGGCGAAAAAATCACAACTGAATTTCCAAACTGGAGCGGCGATGTAATAAATATAAATGCAAATCTTACAGGATTGGGCGACCTCGAAGATTTACATAAAACAATTCAAACACAAAGATTGGTTGAACATAAACGCCGCTTCAGGGATTACATGGATAAAAGTATGCTGGATGCACTAACGAGTTACCGGGCATGGCTCAATAATGAACTGAGTAAAATTGAAGACATGATTGAGGAGTTGAATGTGCCTTTAAAAAAAATAACTTTCAATACAAATCCTGATACTTATTTGCAATTGGAGTGCCGTCCATTAAGAGGTGAAAATGAGATTAATATTTTCAGGAACCAGTTGAATGCTGCTATTCCCGGAGCATTGGACTTTGAGATGCAGAAAGATGATAACTACCGTGAACAAGTCTTTCATAAAATTAAAGAATTGATAACTGAGTTACAAAAAGAAGAGAACTGGCGAAAGAAGGTGACAGATGTAAGAAATTGGTTGTCATTCAGTGCAAGAGAACATTCAATAGTTGATAATAAACCGGGGCAATATCATGATAATACTGCCAGCTACTCCGGCGGACAAAAAGCACAATTTACCTATGCTATTTTAGGTGCGGCCATAGCTCATCAGTTCGGAATATTTCAGCAGGGCAAGCAACACAAAAGCCTTCGTTTCATTACAGTTGATGAGGCATTTAGTAAGCTTGACCCAGAAAAAAGTCAGTTCCTGATGAAGTTTTGTGACCAACTAAATTTGCAGATATTAGTGGTAACACCGCTTGATAAAATCAATATTGCAGAGCCATACATTAATGCAGTTCACTTTGTAGAAATTAAGAATAAAAAAAATTCTGTTTTGTATAACCTTACTATGGAGCAATATTATGAAAAGAAAGAAAGTTTTAAACAGTTAGCCGAAACAAAAGAATGATAACACCAAATGAACTTTTTGAAAAATCGGATAAGCTGTTTGATAAAGTCATTACGGCTGTTTTAAAACAAGAGGATATTTTCCCGCTTGTAATACCATCCAATAAGAAATTGTCTGGTACAAATTTCAGCCAACTTAAGGCCGCAATAATTCCATTGTATCAGCAATCAAAGCAGGTGAAAGGTAAAGGTTACACTATTGAATGGAAAGAAAAAACAGTTGATGGTACAAAGCAAAAAATCCCGTCAAAAATATTTTTTGAGGGCTTAGATGATTATCTTTTTTATACAAAGCGAATAAAAGATTATGAAGCAGTTAGTAATGCTTTTGATAAAATAACCACATCATTTAGCAGCTTGTTAGATTGGGCAAAGGGAAATGTTATTTTTTTGCTTAATCAGGCTGATAGAATTGAGGATTTAATAAAGGTTTGTATTTATTTGTGCAACAATAAACCACCACATAATCTATACTTACGAGAGTTGCCAATTAAGGTTCATTCTAAGTATATTGAAGATAATACTGCTGCTTTAAGAAAAATCCTGGATGTACTTTTGCCTACTGATTGGATAAACAAAACTGAAACTGATTTTTCCACCCGGTACTACATTAAGAAGCCCAATATTTATGCCCAGATAAGGATATTGGACGAGACGCTGAAACATATAATTGGATATGATGAGTTAGCATTGACATTAGATGATTCTGCATTACTTAATTGGCAGCCAGAAAAAGTTTTCATAATTGAAAACAGGGCATGTTTCCTTTCATTTCCCAAAGTGAAAAATGCCGTTGCGATATTTGGAGAAGGGTTTAAAAGCCGGATAAGCAAACACATTCCCTGGCTGGCTAAGGCTGAATTGTTTTGCTGGTTTGACCTTGATGCTGCGGGGTTTGAAATGCTGAATATTATCAGGCAATACTACCCTGAAGCAAAAAGCTTTTTAATGGACAAAAAAACGTACCATTACTTCAGCCAGTTTGCGATTACTTCTACATATAGAAAACTAAAATTGGAGATGTTAAATACCGATGAGTTGGAACTGTACGCAAATTTACAAAGCAATAGCAAAAGGTTAGAGCAAGAACGCATAACCAATTCCTACATTTTAGAACACCTTAAATCACTATTAATTCACGGTTAAAAGAATGGGCAAAAATGAAAAACTGGAAAATGCAATTGATAAACTAATTCGTAAAGTAAGTATTTATGAGCCTGAAAGCTTTGCAGGTTTTTTTGCATACTTTATAAAACGCCGTCCAGAAGATATTGTAGATATTGAATTAAATAAATTCAAATCCAAGCTCAAAGACTTTTTCTATCTTATTGCAATTAATTCGTTTGCAGAAAATAGAGGTAATGAACCATTTGATTTTAGCCCGGCAGCCATCAGTGAACTGGCTGATTTGGTAAATGAAATACGTAGCCATTATCATGTTCAGAAGTTCGAAGACTACTCAATGGAAACCGTAATTCATCAGATGGCTTTCAGAAGCTATTTTGATAATGGCGTATTAAGCTATGTGGAGCAGGATTTGGAAAAAATAAGAACAGTTTTTCAACCATTTGAAGACAAATTGGTTCAAGCTTTTGGCCTTGATGTGGATTTTCTTATTGAAGTTTATAAAGCAACAGAATTAGTAACAAAAATAAGATTTGACCAGGTAATGGAATTTACCCATACAAAAGAGTTCAATGAATTTCATGAAAAGTTTCATTCTAAAGAAATAACATTTTCCGAAGGGGTAAATAAACTACCCGAAGAAATCAGCAATGCGTTGTTATCGTTTCATGCTAAAACTCATATCTACCTGTTATTTTCAAAAGAAGATTTATATCATACACTTGATAAAGAAAAAGTTGATAAATTTCTGGAGCTGTTTTCTTGTAAACCAATTGCTTTAAAATCTTTCAGATACTACACAGAAAATAACCCAATAGAACTGGCACCGATTTTGGAAATATCTGAAAATAAATACTTACATATTTGCCAAAAGCAAATCCCCATTGCAATATACAGGCGCATGTATGATTTTCTGGTAAAAGATGAAAGTTTAAAGGATAAAATTCGCAGGCATCGGGAAAAGGAATTAGAAAGAAAAGTTGCAGCAATATTCAGGTCGGTTTTTAATGATTC
>JAYWIB010000675.1:0-1886 GCA_043789265.1 Chitinophagaceae bacterium | reverse complement strand
ATCAGTCCATCCCCTACAGTATAATTAATAAAACCATTTTTAAATGAAGATGTGTTGCTGTATTGCTGATTGGTACCATAAAAACGGATGGTACCATTTTTATCTCCTGTGTTTGTTATTTGCCCGGTACCTGAAACCGACAGGTTACCATATAAATCAATATTGGTGGTGCCGCCTGTACCAGTGTTCATATCTAACTGAGCGGTGGACGCAGCAACAGATGATGTGCCGGATACAATTAAATTACCCAAAATAGTAAAGCTTCTGGTGCCACCGTTACCCTTACCAACTTTCAGTGTGCCGGGAGAAGCATCTGTGCCATTAACTGTTACATTGCCCGCCACCCTTGTATTGGTTTTTAAAATACAGGTACCTCCTGTTAAAGTAAGATTATTGTAATTGTCTAAGCCTGAAAAAGGCTTTAAATCTGGTATGGTAGATGAGCCATTGATAAAATTTACGGTGCTGCCTGTAAGTATAAATCCTTTACCAGTTAAAAAGGGAGCAGGATTCTCCACTGACAATGATCCGGTAATACCAATAGTACCTGAGCTTTGAAGGGTTACATTTCTATCTCCACCATTAACTCTTACATTGTCGTATTTAAACAGCGCTGTAGTGGCAGGAATAGTTTGATCGCCTGTACCCATAAAATAAATAGTGGCTGTATTGTTAGGCACCTGCACGAAATTGGTAGCAGACATAGTGAATACGCCGGCCACCTTGGTGGTGCCGGAAAACTGGAGTGTACCGCCATTAAAATTACCTGCAATCTCTAAATCATTCATTACAGTTTTATCACCAAAAAAATTGGTGCTTGCAGTTCTGTTGAACTTTACTTTGGAACCGGTGGCAGTAAAGTTTTGATCACTGGAAGGTGAGTAAAATGCCTCTACATTAATTACACGAGTGGGATCTGCAGCACCAAGAGGATCAAATATTCTGTCGCCATAACCTGTAGCTGTATTGTTAGAGAGCGTACTGTAAGTAAAGCCAGGTATCGTTTTAGTGGAGGTAGAACTAAAATTAACTACGTTGAAATTATTCTTTACTGTATAATTCGTTGCAGTTATTATAAGGTCTCCGGCTATGTCAATAGTGTTGGTAGAAACGAGATTTCCCAATCCAATCTGGGCGCCGCCTCTGTTACCGGAAATAGTGATGTTATTAAAAAAACCAGCACCTATTTTTTGAGTACCCGTTCCTGCAAATACAAATGTATTGCCGGTAATAACAGGTGCTGTGCCTGTAAGTGTGTAGGAGCCTGTAACAGTAATAGTGGCTGGTAATATTTTGCTTCCATTGCCGGTAAAAACAAGATTGCCATAAACCAATGAAGGAATATTTTGTACCGTACCTGCACCGCCGGAAAAAGTAAAAGTGCTGGTGCTGGCAAAGCTGGCAGTTCCATTGAATGCAACTGTATCCACCACATTTACACTGGCACTGCCGGCAAGTGTAAGTGTAACAGGAGCGCCCACTTTTAATTGGTATAAATTAATGCTGGTTGCTGTATTTACAGAAGGCATATTGCTGCCGGGTGTAGTTATATCAGCAATTTCGGTTGATGCGCTGGGATATCCTACACCACCCGTCCAGTTGCCGGCTGTAGCCCAGTCTGAATTTACGGCACCTGTCCATGTAAAAGTTATTATCTGTAGTGCGTTTAAATTATTGCTTCCAAAATAAACTGTCTTAGCAGTAATGTCTGACACCAGTAAACCAGATTTTCCCACAAGAGGTGCATCGTTTGTTCCTGAAGTAGCTATTAATGTTCCGTATGCCCCCACTCCATTGGTAAGCCGCAAGCTGGAAATATTATCCACTGATCCAATGTTGGTGCCGAGTGCTGTAATGGAAATAGTCTGTCCGCCCGAACCCAAATT
>JAYWIB010000674.1:0-6604 GCA_043789265.1 Chitinophagaceae bacterium | reverse complement strand
GTTTTAAACACTGTTATAAATTTCATATAGTAAAGCTATTACTAAACAAACGTGCTCACTGTCCTTTAAGCGACATCCGCACTGTTTCGCAATTCTTTAACGTTGAGAAAACAAATTTGCTGGCGGTTAAACGACAGCAGGTGCAGTGCAGTTAACTCATTGATAACGGTGGTAACGGTTTGCCTGCTCGATCCTATAAGGCATGCAATGTCTTCATGCGTAAGATAATTGGGGATGCAGATTTTTTCTCCGGCAGAATCACCTGCATTTTTATTTGCATCAATTAAATGAAGCAGGAAATTTATGAGCCTTGTCCGCACATTTTTATTAAGCAAATTATGCAGCCTGTTTTCCAGCTTGCGAAATTTTTGCCCCACCTGCTTGCTGAAAGCTATGGCAAGCTGCGGCTTCTTATACAATAATTTCTCGAAGTCTTCTGTAGTAAATGCACAAAGGCTTACATCTGTTTTATGTGCTATGGCAAATTCACCGGCAAGATTATTTTTTTCGAGACTGAACTGTCCAAATATTTCTCCCCGTTCTATTATTTCCTTAATTACCTCAGTGCCATCAGCATCTACGTAGCCAATTTTAATACAGCCCTTTTTTATAAAATACAGTTTGTTTAAATAATGGCTGTCGAAATAAATGTATTCACCTTTGCCGGCTTCTATAAAATTATGGAGCAGGTTTAGTTCTTCATATTCCTCGTCAGTAATATGAGCAAACAAATCGTAATTGCGTATCAAAATAAACCGGTCATCCATATATATTTTATAACAACGCAGCAACTTAAATTTGGTTGCTAACGGATAAAAAATAAACTTTAAATTACCATCAAAAACATATACAGAACAACTTGTTGCTAATTTTGTTTAACTGTGGCTGTTATGCATGTTACAGTATTTATGTAATTATCTTACTATTTTACAGCATTTGATACAACGCTCTACCATACAACTTCTCCGTTTTCACTTTTCATTTTTCCTGATGCCTGTTTTTTGGTATGCTTTAAGCCAGGTACCGGTAATTGACACAAAGCATGCCTTGCTTATTTTTTTTATACTGCACGGGCTGGTATACCCTGCCAGCAATGGTTATAACAGCTATATGGACAGAGATACGGGCAGTATCGGCGGCATAAAAAATCCACTTCAGCCCACCCGTCAGTTGCTGTACGCAAGCATCCTGCTCGATGGTATTGCCATTGTATGCAGCTTTAGCATTAGTGTTTATTTTGCGGCAGGCATCATTGCCTACATTTTAGCATCCAGGGCGTACAGCTACCGGGGTATCCGTTTAAAAAAATATCCGGTCGCAGGTTATCTCACGGTAATTTTTTTTCAGGGAGCTGTTACTTTTTTCCTGGTAATGCATGGCAGCAGTATGGATAAAACACTGCATGTGCCGCTGTTTGGCATGATTGCTGCCTCACTGCTTATCGGCGGATTTTATCCACTTACGCAAATTTACCAGCATGAACAGGATAAACAAGATGGCGTTAATACCTTGAGTATGCTGCTTGGATATAAGGGTACATTCTTATTTACAGCGGTTGTTTATATGCTGGCAATAACAGCACTTGCTATCCAGCTTTTTTCTTCCATGCAGCAGCAAAGTTTTTTTATCATCCAGCTATTTTTTTTACCGGTGCTGATATATTTTTTCTGGTGGTTTAAAAAAGTAGTGGACAACCATGCTGCGGCAAATTTCGTACGTACCATGCGGATGAATATGCTGGCATCATTGTGCACCAATGCTGCCTTTATTACTTTATTTTTAATAGAAAGAACTTGAGTAAGATAGTTTCCATTGCCACAGGAGTACCCGCCTATAAACACCAGCAGCAGGATATTCTTTCATTTGCCGATAATATTTATTGCAGTACAGAAGAAGAAAGCAGGAAGCTGCGTTTTCTTTATCGCCACAGCGGCATTGATACCCGCTACAGTATACTGCCTGACTATGGCAGCAATGCTGCAGATAGAATTTTTTATGAAAAGTCTGCAGATATGAATCCTTTTCCGGGTCTTGAAAAACGCATGGAATGCTATGCAGCGCATGCCACTCCTCTCTCTGTAAAAACAATTACAGACTGCATAAAGGGTAAAATATATTTGGAAAGCATTACGCACTTGATAACGGTAAGCTGTACAGGATTAAGTGCACCGGGGCTTGATTTAGAAATAATGGAGGCGATGAACCTGCGGCCAAGTATTTTCCGCACATCGGTAAACTTCATGGGCTGCTATGCCGCAGTGCATGCCCTTAAATTAGGCGATGCTATTTGTAAAACAGACAGTAGTGCCAATGTGGTAATTGTTTGTATTGAATTGTGTACGCTGCATTTTCAAAAAGAAAAATCTGCTGATAACATTACCTCCACCCTGCTGTTTGCTGATGGCTGTGCTGCCCTGCTGATGCAGCATGACAGCGCAAAGGACAAAGGGCTGCAGATAGAAAGTTTCTACAGCGAAGTGGCATTTAAAGGAAAAAAAGATATGAGCTGGCAACTTTCTTCCAGCGGCTTTTTGATGACACTTACCGGCTATGTGCCTGATTTGGTGAAAGAAGATTTTGATGGCCTTGTTAAAAATGCACTAGCTCATGCATTGCTGGATAAAGGCGACATAGATCACTGGTGCATACATCCTGGTGGAAAAAAAATATTGGAAGCCATTGAAAAAAGCACCGGCCTTAGTGCTGAACAATTAACATATGCGTATGAGGTATTGAGAGATTATGGCAACATGAGTTCCCCCACCATTTTGTTTGTACTCAAAAAAATTCTGGACGAATTAGAGTCTGCACCTTTTGAAAAAAGACAGCATATTTTTGGAGCTGCTTTTGGGCCCGGCCTTACAATGGAAACATTTATTGCCACGTATGATTAATCTATCTGCACGGTCGCATCAAAAAGAATTGCTGGACAATGATGCCATACCTTTTGCTGACATACAGCAAAATATGATAGAACTGAATACCATAAATACCCTGCTGGGCGGGCATTCCATCACCATCAGCGGGCTGCAGAAAATTATCAGCTGTGGCGGCATGCCAAAAAAAATCAGCATTTGTGAAATTGGCTGCGGCGGTGGCGACAATCTGCTGGCCTTACAGCATTGGTGTGCAAAGCAGCAGATTGATGCAACATTTACAGGTATAGACATACAAGCTGCATGCATTGAATTTGCAAAAGAGCATAGCAAAAATTTATCTGCTAACTGGATTGTGGCCGACTATGCCGATGTAAAATTTATTCAGCCGCCGGATATTATTTTTTCATCCCTGTTTTGTCATCACTTTTCATCTGCACAATTGATTGAGATGCTGCAGTGGATGAAAAAGAATGCAGCAAAAGGTTTTTTTATTAACGATTTGCACCGGCATCCGCTGGCATATTATTCAATAAAAATTATCACCCGAATATTTTCAGGCTCTTATCTTGTAAAAAATGATGCACCACTTTCGGTGGCAAGGGCTTTTAAAAAAAATGACTGGCAGGAATTGTTTTTAAAAAGCGGGATACAAAAATATACTGTACAATGGAAATGGGCGTTCAGGTATTTAATTGTGCATTGCAATGAATAACGGCAGTCAATATGATGTAATTATTATTGGCGGCGGGCTGGCTGGCCTGTCCTTATCCATATTGCTTAAAAAAATGCAGTACAATGTGGCACTGTTTGAAAAAGAAGTGTATCCTTTTCATAAAGTATGTGGCGAGTATATCAGCATGGAAAGCTGGGATTTTATACAGCAGTTGGGTGTACCGCTGATTTCTATGAACCTGCCATTGATAAAAAAACTTATCGTAACAGCCCCCGACGGCACTGCACTCCATCATCCGCTGGATATGGGTGGCTTTGGAATAAGCAGGTATTGTTTAGACAATGAGTTAAAAAAAATTGCGCAGGCTGCAGGCGTTGCTTTGTATCAAAATTGCAAAGCAGAAGACATCATTTTTACCGATGATAATTTTTTTGTGCAGACCAGTGCAGGAAAATTCAGCAGCAAAATTTGTTGTGGCAGCTTTGGCAAGCGGAGTAATATTGATATTAAGTGGAAAAGAAATTTTATTATACACAAAAACAACAAGCTCAGCAATTACATTGGCGTAAAGTACCACATCCGTACCCGCTTTGCCGATGATACCATTGCCCTGCACAATTTTAAAGATGGCTATTGCGGCATATCTAAAATTGAAGAAGATAAATATTGTCTTTGCTATTTAACCAATGCGGCCAATTTAAAAGACAGTGAAAATTCCATAGCCACCATGGAAAAAGAAATACTCTGGCAAAATCCACACCTGAAAAATATTTTTGAAAACAGCGAAATGCTTTACCGATCGCCGGTTACCATTTCTCAAATTTCTTTCAGCAAAAAAACGCAGGTGGAAAATCATGTACTGCTTATTGGTGATGCTGCAGGCATGATACCGCCGCTCTGCGGCAATGGCATGAGTATGGCCATGCATGCTGCCAAGATTGCCAGTATGCACATTCAGCAATATCTGCAAAACGATATCAGCAGGCAGCAACTTGAAACTAATTACAGCATGGCATGGAAAAAACAATTTAGTAAAAGACTGCTGGCAGGCAGAACACTACAGCATTTTTTTGGTAAAGAATGGGCTACAAATATTTTCATTAAAATAATGAAGCTGTTTCCTTTTATCACTTCCAGGGCAGTGCAGCTAACGCATGGCAAACCTTTTTAGAAAATAATTTTTTAGCGTTATTTTTTTTGTTCCAACACTTAAGCTGCCCGTTAAAACCAGCAACATTTCGCTACATTTGTTTCACTATAAACAGCAGGCATATGCATATACCAACTATGGCGGAAATGATGGCGAATGGAGAAGCGCCCGATGTATTATTTTGGGTGGGCTGTGCCGGCAGTTTCGACCAGCGGGCACAAAAAATTACCAAATCATTTGTAACCATTCTTAATAAAGTACAAATAAAATATGCCATACTTGGCAGAGAAGAAATGTGTACCGGCGATCCTGCAAGAAGGGCAGGAAATGAATTCATGTTTCAGATGATGGCTTATCAAAACATACAGGTACTTAATGGCTATGGTATAAAAAAAATCATCACTGCATGTCCGCATTGCTTCAACACCTTAAAAAATGAATACCCGGAACTGGGTGGCAATTATGAAGTGATTCACCACGCCACATTTCTGCAGCAGTTAATTGATGAGGGTAAAATAAAAATGCAGGAAGGCGGTGTTTTTAAAGGAAAAAAAATTACTTACCACGACAGTTGTTACCTGGGGCGTGCCAACAATATTTATGAAGCCCCCCGCAAAGTGCTGGAAGCGCTGGATGTTGCACTGGTAGAGATGAAACGCTGCAGGAGCAACGGATTGTGCTGCGGCGCCGGTGGCGCTCAAATGTTTAAGGAAGAAGAAAAAGGTACCACCCGTATAAATCTTGAAAGAACAAATGAAGCCCTGGCAACGGGCGCTTCCATCATTGCTGCAGCCTGCCCCTTTTGCAATACCATGATGACGGACGGCGTAAAAAACAGTAACAAAGAAGAAGACGTACAGGTGCTTGATATTGCCGAATTGATTGCGGGGGCTATGGGTTGAAATCGTTTTAAACGTTTTAAACGTTTTAAACGTCGAAATAGCGTTGAAGACGTTGAAGGTTGTTTAAAGTTTTCGAAGTTGATGGGGTTGTTGGAGTGACGGGTATATTTTTAATTGTTGGCTTTAAAGCTACATTTTTTTAAAAAATTTATTATTTTTTCTGTTTTAATTTTTAATACATGAATATTAATTTTCAACAACAGTTACCGCATAATTTTATTTCATCATCAAGAGTATGGATATATCAGTGCAGCCGTATTTTTTCTTTTTCCGAAGCGTTGGAACTTGAAACCATGTTACACCAATTTGTATCCACATGGAAAAGCCATGGCGATGAAGTAAAAGGGTATGCCAATTTATTTTTCGGGCAGTTTATTGTTTTTATGGCAGATGAATCTGGCAGGGGTGTAAGCGGCTGCAGCACCGACAGCTCCGTGCGGCTGATAAAAGATGTGGAACAAAAATTCAACGTGAATTTATTTGACAGGCAAACACTGGCTTTTATTATAAAAGAAAAAGTACAACTGCTTCCGCTCAGTCAGTTGAATTATGCAGTGGAAAATAATTTTATTGACAGTGATACGCTGTACTTTAACAATACCGTACTGAATAAAAAAGAGCTGGTAGAAAAATGGATTGTGCCGGTCAAAGAAAGCTGGCTTTTAAACAGGCTATCATTTAAAGAAAAGGTTGGGACGCTCAATACCTAATTGATAATGTACTGTCCTTTTTTATCAACTAGTATTACAGGCAGTTGTTTTTTATCTTCAAAATAATCAAACGCATTTTTTAAAGTAATGGCAAACTTTTGCAATTGCTGATTCTCCCTCGTCGCCTGGGCAAGGTATTCAAAAGACTTTCGCACATTGTATTTTACGGGAAAAACATGCACCGGAATAAAATCCTGCCCCTGATCTTTTACATAAGAAGCCAGCAGATACAATTCTTCAATAGGCTTATCGCTGATGGCAATACATCCTGTAGATACACAACTGCCATG
>JAYWIB010000673.1:0-1892 GCA_043789265.1 Chitinophagaceae bacterium | reverse complement strand
ATAAAAGCGGTTTGTTTGATGAAGATTTTTTTATGTATGCCGAAGAAATAGAATGGTGTGCAAGATTGCGGAAGCAGGGTAAACTTATTTTGTTTGCTGCACCCAAAGTGATACACATTGGCGGCGGCACCAGCAGCGAATATTACAGTACGGAGGAAACAGAAAATGGAAAAAATTTATGGGACAAAAAAGGCCGCCAGATTATTATTTCTAATATGCTGCGGATACGAAAACAATTTGGCGCAGGATGGTTTCTGCTGATTGCCGCTATTTATATTTTGGAAGTGCCGTTGTTTGCCTGCTGCCTGCTGGCAGAAAAAATCATACATGGATCGCAATCCAAATACTCCTGGAAAAATGTACAGGAGTATGCGATGAATATTGCGGTGTTACTAAAATACTTTTTCAGAATTTTATTAAACAAGCCTTATTTTTATAAGGCAGCCTGATACCATGCAGTTATCCATCATCATCATCAATTACAATACCTTTCAGCTTACCTGCAATTGCATTGCATCTGTCCGGCAAAAATTGCTGGAGGTGGATTACGAAATTATTTTGGTAGACAATGCTTCGGTGGAATGTGATGCAGATTTATTTACAGAAAAATTTCCTTTTATCCGCCTGATAAAAAGCGCAGTAAATACAGGCTTTACCGGCGGCAACAATATGGGTGCTGCAGCGGCCGTGGGCGAATATCTTTTGCTGCTGAACAGCGATACCGGGTTGATAAATAATGCACCAAAAATTTGTCTTGATTACATTCAGCAGCATACCGGCGTAGGCATGGTAACCTGTCAGTTGCTGTATCCCGATGGAAAAATACAATACAACTGCAGGCGCTTCCGCAGCATTCAATGGGAACTGCTGGAAGTATTTCCACTGTATAAATTTTTGCCAAAAGCAAAACGTGAAGCACTGATGCTGCATCATTATTTTGATCACCAGCATTTTGCGGAATGCGATTGGGTATGGGGCGCCTTTATGCTTTTTCCAAAAAACATAATAACGCAATTGCCAAAGAAAAAGTTTTCTGATGATTTTTTTATGTACTGCGAAGATGTATTGTGGTGCTGGGATTTTAAACAACTGGGGTACCGCATACATTTTCTTCCACAGGCAAAAGTGATGCATGTACATAAAGGCAGCGTAAGTAAAGATAAATGGATAAAAATACGCACCACGTCCATCCGCAATCATGCGGCTTTTATGCATAAATATTATCCAGACTTCAAATGGTACATTTTTGCCGCCATCTATTTTACCAAACAATATACTGCTTTGTGGCTGGGTAAATTAAATAAATAGCAGCCCGCTTTTCACCGCCTTAATCCTTTGTTTGTGCTTGCTCTTGCTCCACGCAGTTTCCAGCGAAGCTTGTCCTGTCCACATCCCAGTTTGAGTCCAGTATCAGGTAATTAAATCCAATATGTGGAAATTAATAGCCAATCGGAAAATTTAAACATTTGATTTTCAGCGTTTTATTTTTTGGCACAAATTGGGATACCTATGTATCAACCAAGCGGTTGAGAAAAGAGGAAAAAGAAAAGCGCTAGTAACAACGAAAATAAAATTCTTATATAGGTCTCTTCAGTGTTTTTAAAGTGAGTCGTTTAATATGGTCTGGATCACCATTTTAAACGACTTTCTTGTTTTTGGGCTATTCCTTCCTGTCAGTGTGCTTAATTGGGTATGATGTTTACAGGCAAAATTATCTCCCACCTGTTTACGGCCCCGGGGTTCAGTACATCTTTATCCAGCAACCGGCTGAAACGTATGCCAACACTTACGGGCAATTCATTCCATATTTTTGTATCAAAATAAATTTCTGTACCGGCACTCCTGTTTTTTATTTGTGTTGTTCTGCCGCTCTCCAAACCTGCACTGTAATC
>JAYWIB010000672.1:0-1903 GCA_043789265.1 Chitinophagaceae bacterium | reverse complement strand
GCAACTATTGCCAAAAACCTGGCAAGAAATAAAACTGGATCTGCAAATCGCTGTAATTGAATATACAAAATCATTATTATAAAAAACGCCGGCAAAGTTATGACGCACCTTACTGCCACCCATATCAATTACTACCACATCTGCCACAGAAAACTATGGCTGTTTGTAAACGGTATTAACATGGAGCATACGTCAGAAAAAGTTGCCGATGGCAAACTGCTCCATGAAACCAGCTATCCGCAGCGGGCAGAAAAATATTCGGAGATTGAAATTGATGGCAGCAAGATAGATTTTTATGATGCCAAAAATAAAGTGATACATGAGCTAAAGCGCAGTGATAAAATGGAGGAGGCACATGAGTGGCAATTGAAATATTATATTTTGCTGCTGCAGCAAAGTGGGGTAGCGGGCGTAACGGGTATGTTGGAATATCCAAAACTAAAGGAAACAAAAACCATCGTATTAACGGAGCCGGATATAGTTTATTTAAGCCTGGTGATAAAAAGTATTGAAGCAATTGCGGCAAGCGAACAATGCCCACCATTGCTGCATGCTAAAATCTGCAAAAGTTGTTCTTACTACGATTTTTGTTATTGTACAGAATAAAATCCATCAACAGCTTTATGAAAAAGTCATACTACCTTTTTAACCCTGGCCGCCTTAGCAGGAAAGACAATACCCTGAAATTTTTGCCAATAGACGAGGATGGCAATGAAGGGATACCAAAATACATACCGGTGGAAACGGTAGACAACCTGTACGCATTTGGCAGCCTGGATGCCAACAGTGCAATGTTTAATTTTTTGGGCAAGGCACATATCAGCGTTCATTTTTTTGATTACTATGAGCATTATACGGGCTCGTTTATGCCGAAAGATTATTTGCTGGCGGGCAAAATGCTGATAGCGCAGGCGGGTGCATACAGCAACATAAAAAAACGGATGACAATAGCCTGCAGACTAATTGAGGCTGCCGCATTTAACATGGTAAAAAACCTGCGCTATTACAACAATCGGGAAAAAGATACCAGTGGCCCCATTGCCCGGATAGAAGCCCTTGCCCTGCAACTGCCACTTGCAACCGATATACCCATGCTGATGGGTTTGGAGGGCAATATCCGCATGAGTTATTACGAAGCTTTTGATGTTATTATCAACGATTTCAGCATGGGCAACAGAAGTAAGCAACCACCAGGCAACGAAGTAAATGCAATGGTATCTTTTGTAAACAGTATGTGCTACACCCTTTGCCTCGATATGATTTATCATACACAATTAAACCCGACAATAAGTTTTTTGCATCAGCCGGGTGAACGCCGGTTTTCGCTGGCGCTTGATTTAGCCGAAGTATTTAAACCAATTTTAGCCGACAGGATTATATTTTCGCTGATGAATAAAAAGCAAATTCAACCTGCCGACTTTGATAAGCAACTGAACAGTTGTTTGCTAAAAGACAGTGGTCGAAAAACTGTAGTGAAGGCATGGGATGAAAAGCTGAATGAAACGATAAAGCACCGGTCGCTAGGGAGAAATGTAAGCTATAAACACCTGGTAAAATTAGAGTGTTATAAATTGAGTAAGCACCTGCTTGGTATTGAAGATTATAAACCCTTTAAGGCCTGGTGGTAGTTTGGCAGAAAAAAGTGGAACGGCTAATGAGTAAATGTAAAAGGCATGTATGTAATACTGGTATACGATGTGGACCAAAAAAGAGTAGGCAAAATGCTGAAGCTCTGCCGGCGTTATTTAAACTGGATACAGAACAGTGTGTTTGAAGGCGAAATGACCGATGTAAAATTAAAAGAGCTGCTGCATGAAGCAAAGGAAATTATGAATAAAGAGACCGACAGCATTATAGTATTTAAAAGCAGGCAGGAAAAATGGTTAGAAAAACAGGTGATTGG
>JAYWIB010000671.1:0-6659 GCA_043789265.1 Chitinophagaceae bacterium | reverse complement strand
CATCGGTAAACAGGGCTGGCACCAAGGCATTCCGTTTGCAAAAAACAAACCTCGATGGTTTTATTGCAAACAACCAGGTGTATGCTAAACTGAACATTAAAGACAAAAACGGAAAAGATAAATACCAGTTGGCAACCACACTGGTGCAGGAAAATAACAATGGCCTGCGTGCAAGTTTATCAGATACGCTGCTGCTGGATTATAACAACTGGGCTGTAGATAAAAGCAATTATATTTCGTATAGTCCTGCCGGTATCATCATTCATCATTTTGATATCAATAACAGCGGTCAGTCACTTAGCATAAATTCTGCACAGGAAAATACGGCTGCACCCATTGCATTATCGGTTAATAATTTTCGGATTAAAACACTTACCAACCTGGCTGAGCAGGATTCGCTGCTGATGGATGGTATGCTGCAGGGAAATGTGCTGGTAAAAAATGCCCTGACCAATCCTGTTTTTACCGCAGATATAAAACTGGATTCGCTTACTTATAATGCAGATACGATAGGAAACATTGCTGTGAAAATAGACAATGAAACAGCCAACGTTTTTAATACTGCTGTGGCCATTACAGGTAATAGCAATGATGTAAAACTTTTCGGAAAATATTTTACAGGCGAGGGCAAAATGGATATGAGGGCAGACATTGCAAATTTTAATTTGGCCAGCATCAAGCCCTTTACATTTGGCAATCTTACGCAGGCAGATGGAAGCCTGAAAGGTGCTGTGGATATAAAAGGAACTACTGCCAATCCGGATGTGGATGGAACACTTCGTTTTGAAAACGCCAGCTTTACACCAAAGCTAAGCGGCGAAAAACTGCATCTGTCCAGTGAAACAATTGCCGTGCATTCGCATGACATTACTTTCAACCAGTTTACACTCAGAGATTCTGCCGGCAACAAAGCAATAATCAATGGAAACATATTTACCCAGGATTATAAAACTTACCGGTTTGATTTGGGACTGAATGCAAAAAATTTCCGTGCATTAACTGCACCACCTAAGCAGCATAAACTGTATTACGGAGACATGAATATTGATGCAGCAATAAAACTCAAAGGCACTTTAACAGCGCCCAGCATCAATGCCGATCTTAAAATAAATAAATCGACAGACATCACTTTTGTATTGCCTACGGTAAACCCGGAGATAGAACAAAGAGAAGGTGTGGTGGAATTTGCAGATGTATATGGCACCAGTACCGACAGTATTTTTAAAGCGGCGCTTGATACACTTACCCGCTTTCCGGAACTGGCGGGCATGGATTTTACCAGCACACTGCAATCGGATACCTCAGCGCAAATAAACCTGGTGGTGGATGAACGCAGCGGTGATGTATTGAAGATAAGAGGCAAAGCAGATTTGGCTGCAGGCTTTGATAAGAGTGGCAAAATAAGCCTTACAGGAAATTACGAACTGCAGAATGGATCTTACCAATTGAATCTTTCTTTATTAAAAAGACAATTTAACATTCAGCCCGGCAGTGTAATTACCTGGACGGGAGACCCGATGAGCGCCAATGTAGATATAACGGCAACGTATGTGGCCAATACACAGCCGGTAAATTTATTACAAAGTGAACTGGCCACTTTATCAGCAACGGATGCAGGTAAATACAATTCCAAAGTGCCTTTTAATGTATTGCTGAAAATGAAAGGCGAACTGCTGAAACCACAGATAAGTTTTGATATAGAATTACCCGAAGATCAACAATCGAAATGGGCTGACGTGGTAACAAAACTGGAACAGGTACGCAGGGATGATGCTGAATTAAACAAACAGGTATTTGCATTGCTGCTGCTTGGCAGATTTATACAGGAAAATCCATTAGAGAATTCTGCAGAAGGCACTTCCCTGGCCACCACTGCTAAAACAAGTGTAAGCAGAATTTTAACGGAGCAATTGAACAACCTTGCAGGCAGCCTTATAAAAGGAGTGGATTTAAATTTTGGTATAAACACGGAAGATGATTTTTCAACGGGCACACGTACCAGCAGAACGGACTTAACCGTGGGCGTAAGCAAACGCCTGCTGAACGATCGGCTGAGAGTGAATGTGGGCAGCAACTTTGGTATAGAAGGGCCGGCGAATAGCAACCAAAGCGCCAGCAATATAGCTGGTGATGTAGCTGTAGATTATTTGCTGAGTAAGGATGGCCGCTATGCTCTGCGTGCCTATCGACGCAACAGGTACGAAGGGGTGGTGGAAGGTCAGGTGATAGAATCAGGGGTGTCTTTTATTTTCAGTTTTGATTTTAATGAGCTGAACCAAATATTTAACCGCAAAACAGAAGCAGAAAAACTACTGCAGCAGGCCGAATCAGAAAAAAAGAAAACCGATCAGCAAAAAGAAAAAACCAGCAACACTGCTGCAGGCAACAGCGCTGCTGGAAACGGTAAATAAACAGCATAGATTTTTTTACAGCATCAAAATAATGAAACAGCATTTTTACAATACAACACGAATGAATTCGGCTAAGAAAATTTTTACTGCATTTTTAATTTTTGCAATTCTATTGTTTTTTTCTTCCTGCAGTAATACAAAATATTTACCCAAAGGAGAAACTTTGTATATAGGCTCTAACATTAAGTACCTGCCCGCAGATACCACGTCCCGTACACAAAAGGCCGTGCTGAAGCAGGAACTAAAAGCCATCATTTTACCAAAGCCAAATACAAAAATTTTAGGCCTCCGCATTAAACTTTGGTTTTACAATATTGCCGGCACACCCAAGGGAAAAGGCCTGCGCTATTTTATAAGAAAACTGGGAGAACCGCCTGTACTGACCAGTGATGTAAATTTTGAAAAGAACAATAATATTTTAATCAACCGCCTGCAGAACAGGGGCTATTTTAAAAGCACCGTTTCATTTGATACCAGCACCCGTAACAAACGTACTGCTGCCCTCTTTACCGCAAAGCCAGGCCCGCAGTACATTATAGACAGCATCAATTTTCCAGAAGATTCAAGCCAGTTAAACACAGCCATAGCAGCAGAAAGTAAAGGCACCCTGCTAACCAGCGGTATGCCCTACGACTTAGATGCCATAAAATTTGAAAGACTTAGGATAGACAGCAGGCTGAAACAACAAGGTTATTTCTTTTTCAATGAAAATTATTTACTGGCAAAAGCCGACAGTACCAATGGAAATAATAAAGTAAATATTTACCTGCAGGTAAAGCCACTAACACCGCCGCAGGCAAAGCACCCTTACCGCATTGGTGATGTGGTTATTTATGCTGATTTTAATATTGCCAGCGACAGTGGTTTTATAAAAGAAAGGGCGGCATTGTACGACAGCTTTTATGTGGTGGATCCATTTAATAAATTCAATCCACGCATGTTCAGGAGAAACATTCGCTTTCATCCGGGTGATGTATACAACCGAAATGATCACAATCTTACTCTCAGCAGGCTGGTGAGCCTAGGCGTGTACAAATTTGTAAAGGCAAGGTTTGAAGAAGTAGATTCAGTAAAGGATAACAGGCTCAATGCATTTTATTATTTATCGCCCAACAATAAATTTTCGGCAAGAGCCCAGGTTTCTGCCCTTACCAAATCTAACAATGCCAGTGGTACTGACATTACTTTCAGCATTAAAAACCGCAATGCATTCCGCAGTGCCGAGCAGTTAAGCATCAGCGCTTTTTTTGGAACAGAAAGACAGATAGCCGGGCAGCAGAATGTGGCTACCAACCGCTTTGGCGGCAATATAGATTTACTGATACCCCGTATGATTGGCCCCTTGCCTTTTGGAAACAACAGTGATTTTGTGCCCAATACTAAAATAAATTTGGGCTACGAGTTTTTCCGGCGCACCACACAATACACATTGAACAGTTATAAAACAAGTTTTGGCTGGCTATGGAAATCTTCTTTTGAAAATGAACACCAGTTTAACCCCATTGCCATCAACTATGTGCTTCCATCAGGCATTACACCCGCCTTTCAAAAATCTCTTGACACCAACATTACCCTGGCAAGAAGTATCGAAAGACAATTTATTATTGGCTCCACTTACAATTTTAATTACCACAGTTTGGCCAGGCCAAATAATAAAAGGAACAATTTTTATTTCAATGGCAATGTGGATGTGTCAGGAAATTTGCTGGGCCTGCTTACGGGTGCGGATGCTGCAAATGGCAAAGAGAAAAAAATATTCAACACACCTTTTTCCCAATACCTACGGGGCGAAGTGGAACTGCGGCATTACATGAACCTGGGCAGGCAGCAAACAAGGCAGCAAATAAATCAATTGGTAAGCCGGATAATTATTGGTGCAGGTTATGGCTATGGCAACAGCATCACCATGCCCTTTATAAAACAATTTTTTATTGGCGGCACCAACAGCATACGGGCATACAGGGCACGCAGTGTAGGCCCCGGCACTTACTATGCAGGTAATGCGGCTGTTATTAAAACTTTTTTACCCGATCAGCCAGGCGACATAAAACTTGAAATAAATACAGAGCTCCGTTTTCAAATTGCTTCCATTGTAAGAGGTGCTTTGTTTGTAGATGCAGGCAATATTTTTACGATGCGCTATGATGCCGCAAGACCTGGTTCTCAATTCAGTAATAATTTTTTAAAGCAACTTGCAGCAGGTACAGGTGCAGGTTTAAGATTTGATCTCACCTTTTTAGTATTGAGGGCAGATGTAGCTTTCCCCATCAGGAAACCTTACGAAGTAAATGGCCCTGCGTGGGTATTCAACAAAATATCTTTTGGCAGCAGCCAGTGGAGAAGAGAAAATTTAATTTTTAACCTGGCAATTGGTTATCCCTTTTAAACAAAGAGATGAGCTTTTCAAACACTCATCCCTTTGTTTTATTTTGATCAGAAAAATTTATTCCGCTCCATCAATCAAGGCTCTTGCCACCGCAAAGCCACCAACTTTTTCGCCCAGTACCAATCCCTTGTCACAGTCACTTCTGTAGTGGATGCCACCGTACAATCTGGACATAGATGCCTCTTTGGCCATCGCATCAAACTGTGCTGCATTGCCTGGCAATACATGCGATAACACTGTTGCCGCCGCGGCGCTAAAGGTGGAGTGGCCTGATAAATAAGCAGGAAAATTAGGCGTTCCGGTATTTGTTTTAATGGAAGGATCTATCTGGCAGGGCCGTGGTGAAAAATAAAAATATTTCGCATCCCAGCAGGCAATGGCTGCGTCCATCATAGTGATGTTGAGCAGCGCCAGGTTTCTTGCCCAGCGGACTTCACTAAAGTTTTGCTGCACAAATTGTTCAGATGCAATGGCATTCCAGTGTCCGGGAGGTGTATAGGTGCCTGCTCCATCGCCCCAAACATGTACTATGGCGATTTGTTCTCTTGTAGCGCTGTTGCAATACTTTTTTACTTCGGCCAGCTCAGCGGCAAACTCCGCCGATTTGGTAGAAGGTGGCGGCACCGGCCTGTTGGCAATTTGTGTTAAGGAATCAATTAAAAATGATTTTACTTTTCCAAATAAAGGCAGCATGGGCGGACGTACCGGCGCATCCAGGCTTTTCCATGCTGTTTCTCCCCGTGCTGTGCAATCTGCTTCCAGTTGTGTCCATATAGCGGGTGTGCCAATGGCTGCACCAGCTCTGTCAGTAGATGCTCTTGCAATAAATTTTGCAGCCACCAGTTTGCCTAAGGCTTCGCCTGCTTCTATATCACTGCGTACATTGGCACCGCTGATGATGCGGCAAAGTTTTTCTTCGTCTGCCATCTGGCGTATGTAAGCAATTTCAGTGGGAAACAATACTTTCAGCATTTCTACTGATACACCTGCCAGCAGCCCGTCTTCTGCAGGATAGGCGCCCAGTGTGGTTTTAGGTGCCATTACCTGCAGCGTGGCATCCACCACATAAGGCGCAGGGCGGCTGTATAATTTTTTGTAATGATACCCTGCCACCAGGGCATCGTACTGCGCCGCTGCTACGTATGCATATGCCCTTGCAGCAAAGGGCGGATTGCTGAATGGAAATTGCGGGTAGGCGAAGGGGTTAGCAGGACTGGGTGCCGGGTAAGTACCATCTTCATTTTGATAAGGTGGCAGGTTGTGCTTGGCTACCAGGGTACGCATGATTTCATTCCAACGGAGTACACTGCCTGCTGCCCAGTATTGCATACGGCTGCGTTGCTCATCTGTAAGGCTTGCCTGAAAACTTTTTATTTCATTTATTTCTCTCGTGTAGGCAGGTACGTTAGTGGGCGGTGGTGCCGCCAGCGCAATTTCATCCGGCGCCGTAAGCAGCCATGTTTTCCATGTGCCGGCAAGGCTGTCTGTTTTTGCCGGCGTCAGCACCGGAAACTGCAGGTTGCGTTCAGTGATATCTTTTTTGCATGCAGAAAGTATTGCTGCGGCTGATAAAAAAAGTATGATAAATTTTTTCATGATGCTTTGATTGATAGAGTGAATTATTTTTTTGGTGCTTCAACTGGTTTCTTTTTCTTCATCCAGTTCATGATGTAAAATACGCCCGTATACAGCGTTGTAGACTGCCCCACATTTCTGCCGCTCATTACATAGTTTCCACCGGCAATTACAGAAAGGCCTGCTGGTTTACTCAATGTATATTTTGCATTGATGCCAAGCCTTGCTGCATTCATAGTGTTGCTCGGAAAAGGCATGTCATTCTTCCGGATGTCGAAGCCGCCATA
>JAYWIB010000670.1:0-1907 GCA_043789265.1 Chitinophagaceae bacterium | reverse complement strand
CTGCCAGGCTTGTATTGGTGAGGGAAAGCGTATTGCTGCCTAAATCTAAATTGCCACTTAATAAATTCAATGTGCCTGTTAAAGTACGGCTGAAGCCCGATGCAGGAAAAGAAACCCCCAATAAATTGTTGATGGTAAGGTTAGTTGGGCCGTTTACATTTGGAAATTCAATAGCCGATGCATTTTGCGGATATACCCATCCATAACTGAGGGTTAGTCCACCGCTGCCTGCACCGGAATAAACCACATTGCCACTGCCTGTTATTATACCATTTACAAAACATGACGCGGCACTTGTACTTGATGTATTGTATACCTGTAAAATACCGGTTAATGAAACCCCGGATACCAAATCATTATTGCTTACATTGATGTTGCACCGGCCAGCAGCAGGTGCCGTCCACGTGCCGGCAATATCCACCGCCTGGGTGGTAAATCCTGAAAACTGAACAGTCATTAAACTGGCAGCACTGGCAGAAGATGACCTCCATTGAGTGGCTGCTCCTTTTGTAACCGACCCTTTTAAATCAAGGATACCTGCACCGCTACCGGCGCCTTCCACTGCATCAATAATACCTCCGCTGTGAGCAAATGATCCAGACACACGTAAGTTAGTTACGCCGGACGAACTTTGCAGTACCACCGTACCACCCGTTTGCGAATAAGCGCCTATTTTTATTAAACCGCCCGAAGCGCCTGCCAGCCGCAGGGATTTTGTACCGGTGCTAATAACACTGCAGGTGCCATTAATTACTATAGAATCACTGGAAGATATTAAATCTATTGCACTGCCCTGTGCAATACAATTCCACGAGAAATTTGCGAATGTATTAACGGCAGTACCCATACCCGTTGGTACAATGGCGCCTCCATTCAAACCAGTAATGTTACAGGATGATCCGACTGACCATATACTCCGTGGAATGGCGGAAGCAGCAGTGCCATTTGCTGCATGATTGTAATTGGCACCATTTGCCCAGGTAATTACATTGGCTGTATTGCAGGTAAAATTGCCAGTAATAAATGTAACTGTTCCATTGATAGTGGTGCCGCCTGTACCTAACACATCTACATCAATGGTTCCTCCGTTAATAGTTAATACACCATTAAAAATTATTTTTCCGCCTGTACCTACGGCTATGCCCAGCGTACCTGTTGTAAATGTAAAAGTTCCGGGATTTGACAATGCTATTGTCATAAAATCAGCCGCCTGAATAATGCCCGGCGTGGTATAAACAAGCGGAGCCGCGGCACTTAAAGTAAGCATATTGCCTACAGTATTGGTGGCAAATGATACGATGGAAGTACCTGATGCGATTGCTACGGCACCGATGGTTTGATTGGGAACATTCACCACATTTACAGGTGATGCCGCATTAAATGAAAGTATATCATTGGTGGCCGGAGCGCTTCTTAGCGGAGACCAGTTGGCAGACAATTGGTAATCTCCCGTACTACCTCCCATCCATGTATAGGTAATTTGTGCCGACGTTACTTTTATCAATGCCATAAAAGCAATTACAAAAAAGTAAATCTTTCGCATATATAAGTATTTAGTCACTAAAGTAGGATTAGAGGTACGCCTGGTTGCACTGTACAACGATTAAAAATATTTTTGAAAGGTAAATTCAGCAGATAAATGATTCAGGGAAGTATAACGGATTTTTCGTGGGATTGAGAGGCAAATTTAGGTCAAATTTACTGACGTCTCAAAAATTTTCCACCATCCGGCATAAAACCAAGGGTATCTCTATCAAAAATCCAAAGAATTCATCAGCCTTTTTTTTAAGTTAACAGCATAGTTTAACGGGTTAAACACAGCCTGTTAAACGAATGACCGGCCGTATATATTGTTTTAAAAAAACAGGCCATGATGATATAATACCATCTTGATTTATTAAGTAGTC
>JAYWIB010000669.1:0-6670 GCA_043789265.1 Chitinophagaceae bacterium | reverse complement strand
CATTGAAACATGCCGTAAGGCCACGGATTCATACAGGCATTGGCACATCTGATTTGCACATAAAAGCAAAATTTAATGCTACCCGGGAAGAGATTATTGAAAGAGCAGTAAAGGCAGTAAGGCTGGCAAAAAATTTTGTGGATGATGTAGAGTTTTATGCTGAAGATGCAGGTCGTACAGAAAATGAATACCTGGCCCGTGTAGTGGAAGCAGTTATAAAGGCAGGAGCTACAGTAGTAAATATTCCTGATACTACCGGCTATTGCCTGCCGCATGAGTATGGTGCTAAGATGGATTATTTGATAAACAATGTGCCCAATATGGATAAGGCAATATTATCCTGCCACTGTCACAATGATTTAGGGCTGGCTACTGCCAATTCCATTGCCGGCATTATTAGTGGCGCCAGGCAAATAGAATGCACCATCAATGGCCTCGGCGAAAGAGCCGGCAATACTTCGCTGGAAGAAGTGGTGATGGTAATTAAGCAGCATACCGAACTTGGTTTTTATACAAACATCAACAGCACTTTATTAAATCCTGTAAGCCAGTTGGTATCTGATACCATGCGTATGCCCGTGCAGCCGAACAAGGCCATTGTAGGCAGCAATGCATTTTCGCATTCATCCGGTATACACCAGGATGGATTTTTAAAAAATGCACTTACCTACGAAATCATTGATCCCGTGGATGTGGGTGCCGATGGTTCCCGTATTGTACTAACGGCAAGGAGTGGCCGCAGTGCACTGGCGCATCGTTTCCGCAAGCTTGGTTTTGAATTTAACAGGGATGAAGTGGATATTTTATACAATCTTTTTCTACAGGTGGCTGATGGAAAAAAAGAGGTAATGGATGAAGATCTAAAATTGATGGCAGAAAATCATTTGCAGGCAGTGCATATTTAAATATAAGGAGATACGGAGGTAGAAAAAATAAATTGATTTTCTAAAACAATAAATATGGATTTGAATGATAAGATAAAGCAGGATTTCACCGGAGCTACAGCAGCCCGGGGACTTTCATTATTTGATAAAATATGGAACAGCCATGTGGTGAAAACCATACCCGGCGGGCCTTCTGTATTGTATATAGATAAACACTTTATACATGAAGTAACGAGTCCGCAGGCATTCAAAGGAATAGAAAACCGGGGTTTAAAAGTATTCCGTCCAAAGCAGGTGGTGGCCACAGCCGATCACAATGTGCCTACTATCAACCAGCACTTACCCATAAAAGATGAACTCAGCAGAATACAGGTACAGCAGTTAAAAGAAAACTGTGCCCGTCATCACATAGATTTATATGGCCTCGGCCATCCTTTCCAGGGAATTGTTCATGTAATTGGTCCCGAACTGGGTATCACACAACCAGGTTTGACGATTGTTTGCGGTGATAGTCACACATCAACCCACGGCGCATTTGGTGCCATTGCCTTTGGCATTGGCACCAGCGAAGTGGAAATGGTTTTTGCATCGCAGTGTGTGCTGCAGACAAAGCCTAAGCTGATGCGGATAAATGTAGACGGCGTTTTAAATAAAGGGGTGGTGTCAAAAGATATTGTACTGTATATATTGTCTAAAATTTCTGCAAGCGGTGCTACTGGTCATGCGGTGGAGTTTACAGGCAGCGCCATCCGTGCTTTAAGTATGGAAGCCAGGATGACCATCTGCAACATGAGCATAGAAATGGGCGGCCGCTGCGGATTGATAGCGCCGGATGAAATTACTTTTTCGTATATGCAGGGCCGTGAGTTTGCTCCGCACGGGGCAGCATGGGATAAAAAGCTGGCCGAATGGAGACAATTATATAGCGACCATGATGCAGTGTTTGATAAAGAGTTTCATTTTGATGCGGCAGATATTGAACCAATGATTACATATGGCACCAATCCTGGAATGTGCATTGGCATCAGCCAGACAATTCCTACCACGGCTACCATTAATGAAAATGATAAGTCAGGCTTATCAAAATCTCTGGCGTACATGGGCCTGCAGCAAGGCGCAGCCATCAAGGGTCAAAAGGTGGATTATGTTTTTATAGGCAGTTGCACAAACTCACGTATTGAAGATTTAAGAATGGTTGCCTCCTTTGTAAAAGGAAAACAAAAAGCAAATGAAGTGGAAGTATGGGTAGTACCCGGCAGCAAACAGGTAGAGGAGCAGGCAAGGGCAGAAGGCATTGATAAAATATTTGAAGCCGCAGGTTTTCAACTGCGGCAGCCGGGCTGCAGCGCATGTCTCGGTATGAATGAAGATAAAATTCCTGCAGGTAAATATTGTATAAGCACCAGCAACAGAAACTTTGAAGGCAGGCAGGGTGCCGGTGCAAGAACATTGCTTGCAAGCCCGCTGACTGCGGCTGCTGCTGCTGTTACAGGCTTTGTTACCGATGTAAGGGAACTGTTGAATTGATGAATTTTTTTTAACGACTATTGAAAATGAGTAAAGCTAAAGTTGATATAATTAAATCGGGGTTTGTGCCGCTTAACATTGAAAATGTGGATACAGATCAAATTATTCCGGCAAGGTTTTTAAAAGCAACCACAAGGGATGGTTTTGGCAAAAATCTTTTTCGTGACTGGCGCTATGATAACGATGATGAAACAAAACCACGGGTAGATTTTGTATTAAACCAGCCTCAATACAGCGGTGAAATTTTAGTGGCCGCAAAAAATTTTGGCTGCGGTTCATCCAGGGAGCATGCAGCGTGGGCCATTGTTGATTATGGTTTCCGTGCTGTGGTTAGCAGTTTTTTTGCAGATATTTTTAAGAACAATGCATTGAACAACGGCTTACTGCCCGTAACGGTTTCTGAGGATTTTTTGCAGGAAATATTTAATGCAGTGGCAGTTAATTCCAATGCCATCTTAACAATCAATTTGCAGGAACAGACCATCAGATTATCTGGCGGTGGCGCTTCAACAGAACTAATAAGTGAAACTTTTGAAATAAATCCTTACAAAAAAGAATGCATGCTGAATGGCTATGATGATATTGATTTTTTGCTGAGTAATAAAAAAGAAATAGAAGCCTACGAATTAATCCACCAACAATAAAACACAACGCATGAGCAAAGAAGATACAGACAATAAAATTGCACAGGGCTCACCTACCAAAGAGGGCGGCTACAATATAGCAGTAATAATGGGGGACGGCATTGGCCCTGAAGTAACACAGCAATCCATAAAAGTGCTGGATGCAGTGGCTGAAAAATATGGCCACCGTTTTAATTATACGCATGCGCTGATGGGTGCCATCGCCATTGATGAAACAGGCAATCCGCTGCCCGACAAAACAATTGAACTGTGCCTGAACAGTGATGCTATTTTATTTGGTGCCATCGGCCATCCTAAATATGACAATGACCCCACGGCCAAAGTAAGGCCGGAGCAGGGTTTGCTTAAGTTGCGCAAGTCGCTGCAACTGTTTGCCAACATACGGCCCATTACCACTTACGCATCGCTTCAGCATTTATCGCCTTTAAAAAGCAAGCAGTTAGAAGAGGTTGATTTTTTAATTTACCGGGAGCTTACCGGCGGTATTTATTTTGGCGAAAAGAAAACAAATGAAGAGCAAACATGGGCGTACGACGGTTGTGAATACACTAAAGAAGAAGTGGAACGCATTGCACACCTTGCTTTTAAATCAGCACAGCAGCGAAGAAAAAAACTCACACTCGTGGATAAAGCCAATGTGCTGGAAACATCGAGGCTGTGGCGCAAAGTGGTAAAAGAAATTGCACCGCAATATGCAGATGTGGCGCTTGATTTTTTATTTGTAGACAATGCAGCCATGCAGATAATTTTAAATCCAAAACAGTTTGATGTAATACTTACAGAAAATTTGTTTGGCGATATCATCAGTGATGAAGCCAGTGTTATCAGCGGTTCGCTGGGTTTGCTGCCTTCTGCATCGGTGGGCAATTCCAGTGCATTGTTTGAGCCCATCCACGGGTCTTATCCCCAGGCTGCAGGCAAGGATATTGCCAACCCCCTGGGTTCTATCTTATCTGCCGCAATGATGCTGGATTATTTTAAACTGCACAAGGAAGCAATAGTAGTAAGGCAGGCAGTGGAATGGACCATCACCAACTTATTTGTTACAAAAGATATTGACCCCATTAATTTTTATTTCACATCTACAGTGGGTGAACTGATAAGTGAATTTATCAGCGGAAGAATTATTGGTGAAGTAAATCAGGAAAATATAGAATTGAGGAAATCAACGATTATATAAAGTTGAAAAATGGTGAAGCCAATTAGTTTTAAAAGTAGTGGCCAACATTAAACTTATTAAACTATGCAACCTTTAAACGTTGCAAAGAAAGTTCTTTGTTTTTTTAAATGTTACAGATATATTTGCAGTACAATTCTTCTACAGCATGTACAGCAAATTATTTAATGACATAAAAATTACGGCAGTAATTATTATTGCTGTCATTGTCATTATTATACCTGTAACACATGGAGATGGATTTTATGTATAGTTTAAAAAACTGATTATAAAAAAGCCCGGCTCCAAAAAAGCCGGGCTTTTTCTTTGTGGTTAAAGCTGTAGAAGTCTTAGTGTTTTATTAGTGAACGAGTGGTTTAAAAAAAAGATTAACAATGATATAGAGTACAAGTGAGTGACACAACGATGATGACCAAAGATTAAATTTTCGTAACAAAATATCTATAACAAAACACAATAATTTTCCTCAGGGGCATGGCAGAACTCAACAAATATTCAAAGACATTAACACAGGATGAAACACAACCTGCGGCACAGGCAATGCTATATGGTATTGGATTGACAGAAGAAGATTTGAACAAAGCACAGGTAGGCATTGCCAGCATGGGCTATGATGGCAACACTTGCAACATGCACCTGAATGATTTGGCAAAAATTGTAAAGCAGGGTGTGTGGGAGGAGGATTTGGTGGGATTAATTTTTAATACCATCGGCATCAGCGATGGCATCAGCAATGGTACAGATGGCATGCGATATTCACTGGTAAGCCGGGATATAATTGCAGACAGTATCGAGGCGGTGTGTGGCGGATTTTATTATGATGGCTTGATCGCACTGCCCGGCTGTGATAAAAATATGCCGGGTGCAGTGATGGCGATGGGCAGGCTTAACCGTCCTTCAATAATGGTGTATGGCGGTACTATTGATCCGGGGCATTACAAAGGAGAAGACCTAAATATAATTTCTGCATTTGAAGCGTTAGGAAAAAAACTGGCAGGCACCATTACCCCCGAAGATTTTAAGGAAGTGGTAAAGCATAGCTGCCCCGGCGCCGGTGCATGTGGTGGTATGTATACTGCCAATACAATGGCGAGTGCAATAGAGGCGCTCGGTATGAGCCTCCCTTATTCATCCAGCAATCCTGCATTGAGTGAAGCGAAAAAAAATGAGTGCCTTGCTGCTGGTAAAGCAATAAAAATTTTGCTGCAAAAAAATGTTTGTCCTAAAGATATTATGACTAAGCAGGCATTTGAAAATGCCATCACCACGGTAATGATATTTGGCGGCAGCACCAATGCAGTGCTTCATTTAATTGCCATGGCAAAGAGTGTGGACGTTAGTATTACACAGGATGATTTTCAGCGCATCAGTGATAAAACGCCTGTGCTGGCAGATTTTAAACCCAGCGGAAAATATTTAATGCAGGAACTGCATGCACATGGCGGTGTGCCTTCTGTAATGAAATATTTATTGAGTAAAGGCATGCTGCATGGCGGCTGTATAACAGTAACAGGAAAAACACTGGCAGAAAACTTAGCCGCTGTTGCTGATTTGGATTTTGAAAAACAAAAAATTATTTATCCCATAGAAACACCTTTAAAAGCAACTGGCCATTTACAAATATTGTATGGCAATCTTGCAGAGAAGGGCAGCGTGGCAAAAATTTCAGGTAAAGAAGGCGAACGTTTTGAAGGACCTGCACGGGTATTCAATGGCGAAAAAGATTTGGTGGCAGGCATAGCAAGTGGCCGTGTAAAAAAAGGCGATGTAGTGGTGATAAAAAATGAAGGTCCTAAAGGCGCACCGGGTATGCCCGAAATGCTGAAACCCACCAGTGCCATTACCGGCGCAGGTTTGGGCAAGCATGTAGCTTTAATTACAGACGGCAGGTTTAGCGGCGGCAGTCATGGTTTTGTAGTAGGTCACATTACTCCCGAAGCATTTGAAGGTGGACTTATTGCCTTAGTAGAGGATGATGATGTAATTGAATTGAATGCAGTAAATAAAACAATCAACTTAAAAGTAAGTGAAGAAATAATTGCAGCACGCAGAAGCAAATGGCAGGCGCCTTCATTGAAAGTAACTAAAGGTGTTTTGTATAAATATGCTATGTGTGTAAAAGATGCATCGCAGGGTTGTGTAACGGATGAATAAAAGGCAGTCGGCCCCTCCTAACCTCCCCTGCGGGGAGGAACAAAACAGGATGCTGATTATTAAAAGAACTTTTAAAATAAATAGTGATGGAACTTCTTGAAAAAATAAAAGAACCTGTAAACCAGCAGATGCCAAAAGCCTCCCCTTCGGGGGGAGGTTTGAAGGGGGCTTCTATTTCCGGATCCGTAGCCGTACTCGAAGCATTGATTGCAGAAGGTGTTACTACTTTGTTCGGTTATCCCGGTGGCGCTATTATGCCCATCTATGATGCGTTGTATGATTAC
>JAYWIB010000668.1:0-1911 GCA_043789265.1 Chitinophagaceae bacterium | reverse complement strand
CATCTGCAGTTGGCATCAACTGGACGTTTGCACCCATGGTAGATATTACCAGAGATGCAAGATGGGGCAGGGTGATGGAAGGCGCAGGAGAAGATACTTACCTCGGCAGCAAAATAGGCGTGGCAAGAATTCATGGTTTTCAGGGCGATGATTTATCAGCAAACAATACCATTGCCGCCACAGCAAAACATTTTGCCGGCTATGGTTTTGCAGAAGCAGGAAAAGACTACAACACGGTGGATGTGGGCACCTCCACCTTATACAATATCATATTGCCGCCCTTTAAAGCGGCGGTGGACAATAATGTAAAAACGGTGATGAATTCGTTTAATGTACTCAATGGAATTCCGGCCACTGCCAATAAATTTTTGCAAAGGAATATATTAAAAGAGCAATGGAAATTTAATGGCTTTGTTATTTCCGACTGGGGCTCAGGTGCAGAAATGTTGGCGCATGGTTTTGCAAAAGATTTAAAAGATGTGGCAGCATTATCTGCCAATGCAGGCAGCGATATGGATATGGAATCCTATGCGTATGTAACCCATTTAAAACAACTGGTTGATGAAGGAAAAGTGGATGTAAAAGTTATTGATGATGCGGTAAGAAGAATATTGAGGGTAAAGTTTGAACTCGGTCTCTTTGATGATCCTTACAAATATTGCGATGCAAAAAGAGAAAAAGAATTGCTCTACAGCCAGGCGCACATGGATGCAGTATTGGATATGGCAAAGAAATCAATCGTGCTGTTAAAAAACGATAGTCAGTTGCTGCCATTAAATAAAAATCAACAGGGCATAGCCGTTATTGGCGCATTGGCCAATGATAAAAACAGTCCACTCGGAAGCTGGCGCATAGGTTCTGATGACAGCACAGCTATATCAGTGCTGGAAGGATTAAAAAAATTTACTGCTGCCGTTAAGTATGCAAAGGGTGCAGATCTTGTAACCGGCGCCACCAGTTTTATAAACGAAGTCAGTATCAATGAAAATGATAAAACTGGTTTCGGCGAGGCAGTGGCACTTGCCAGGCAGTCGTCTGTAGTTATAATGGTGCTGGGTGAGCATGGCTATCAAACAGGTGAGGGCCGCAGCAGGAGCAGGCTGGATTTGCCCGGCGTGCAGCAGCAATTGCTGGAAGAAGTGTATAAAGTAAATCAAAATATAGTGCTGGTGTTAATGAATGGCAGGCCGCTGGCCATTCCCTGGGCAGCCGCACATATTCCCGCTATCGTGGAGGCGTGGCAGTTAGGTACACAAGCAGGCAATGCCATTGCACAGGTGTTGTTTGGTGAATACAATCCTTCCGGTAAACTGCCCATGACGTTTCCGAGAAGTGTGGGGCAGGTACCGATTTACTATAACTATTTTAACACCGGCAGGCCGGGGCCAAAAAATGAAGTGTTCTGGTCGCATTATACAGATGAATCAAACAGCCCTTTGTATCCATTTGGCTATGGCCTGAGTTACACAAGTTTTGATTATGCAGGTTTGCAAATTGATACGGCAAATACTGACGGAGTTAAAGTGAGTGTGCAGGTAAAAAATACCGGCGGAGTGGCCGGCGAAGAAGTAGTGCAGTTGTATATACGGGATAAAATAGCCAGCGTGGCAAGGCCGGTAAAAGAATTGAAAGGTTTTAAAAAAATAATGCTTGCTGCCGGCGAAAGTAAAACAGTTGACTTTTTATTAACCGATGCCGAACTGGGTTTTTATAACAATGAAGGAAAATTTATTACTGAGTCAGGCGAATTTGATGTAATGGTTGGCACCAGCAGTCAGCAGGGCGTGTATGGAAAATTTGTAAAAAATTAAATCAGTGCATCATTTTTATTGTCGGCCGTTTTGCTCCAGTCCTTTGCCAGAAAGAATATAGAAGCCTTCAGTTGATTACAATCCTCAATCAGTGAAATGT
>JAYWIB010000667.1:0-1913 GCA_043789265.1 Chitinophagaceae bacterium | reverse complement strand
GAGCCTGTATGCGCCTGATTGTATTGCCGCTTTCGTCTTTTACAGTAAATAATAAATGCGGTGCCGGCTGCTCATCTTCCATCCGCAGGGAATCTATTGAGGGATAATAAAAAGGCTCTGGAATTTTTATCTTTTCTTGTTCTGCTGCCTGTCTTTTTTCTTTGATGGTTTTAATATCATCTTTTAAATAATAAGTAAATACAGCGCCTGGTTTAGGGTTGGGTGTGGTAAAAAAACTTTCACCCATAAAGCCTTTGCCCCTTACACCCAGCGGCTGCGATGCTATGTACATCCATGCATCTTTTACCGGAAACAGCAATGCCTGTTTTTGCAAATCGGCTTCTTTTAAATTTCTCAGTGGCGTATAATCATCCAGTACATAAAAGCCACGGCCAAAGGTGGCCAGCACCAAATCATTTTCTCTTTTTTGAATGTCAAGATCTTTTACGGCAATGGTGGGCAGGCCGCCCTTTAAGGGTATCCATTGCTGTCCGCCATTGATGCTGCAATACAGGCCAAACTCTGTACCCACAAAAAGTAATTGCGGATTTACATGATCCTCCGCAATGGTATAAGCCGTGCCTCTTTCAGGCAGGTTGCCGGTGATGGCTTTCCATGTTTTACCGCCATCACCTGTCTTGTATACATAAGGATGGAAGTCGCCATAACGGTGATGGTTAAACGTAGCATACGCCACATTTTTATCATGCTGCGAAGCAATGATTTGGTTTACATAAGTACGTTCCGGCACACCGGGTATATTGTCCATTTTAGTCCAGGTGCTGCCGCCATCTGTTGTAATTTGTATCAGCCCGTCATCTGTACCCACATAGAGTGTTTGCTCTTCAAATTTTGATTCTGCAATGCTGGTAACGTTGCCGTAAAAATCGGTAGAAGTATTTTTTGCCACCGCATCCACACTCCATACTTTACCCATCACTGGCAATTTGTTTCTGTCTACCTGCCTCGTTAAATCGCCGCTGATAGCCTTCCATGTATTGCCGCGGTCATCTGTACGGTACAGCCTGCTGGCACCATGATATAGCCTTTTGTTGTCGTATTTGGAAATCACCAGCGGTGCATCCCAGTTCCAGCGGTGTGCAGGTGTGCCTGCTTCTTCCTGCGGCTGAATAAATAAAAACTCACCACTTTTTTTATCATACCTCGTAAGGGCGCCATACTGTGCCTGTGCAAATACAATGTCGGGATTGCTTTGATCTACCTGCGTCTCATATCCATCGCCAATGCTGGTATAATACCAGTCGGAATTAAATATTCCATTGGCACTGGTGGTACGGGAAGGGCCGCCAAGGCTGAAGTTATCCTGCGTGCCGCCATGAATGTGGTAAAAAGGAAAACCATTGTCAGTAGCTGCTTTGTAAAATTGTGTTACCGGCAGATTGGGTTTAAACTGCCAGTTTTCTGCCCCGTCAAAACTTTCATATATACCGCCATCGCAGCCCACCAGGTAATGATTGGTATTGGTGGGGTCTATCCATATTACATGATTGTCCACATGCTTACTTTTTTCGCCCAGGTTCATAAATGTTTTACCGCCATCCCTGCTTACACCCATGTAGGTGTTGATGACAAAAATTTTATTGATGTCCTTTGGGTCACAAAATATTTTTTGATAGTAATTTCCTGTTGTGGAATAGCTGCCTTGTTTTTCCCAACTGGCACCCCTGTCTGTACTTTTATATACACCGCCCTTTGCTTCCGCAGCCTCCACTACACAGTACAGTACATCCGGATTTACGGGTGAATAATTTAAACCGATTCTTCCCAAATCCACGGTGGGCAGGCCATTCATTATCTTATTCCATGTGGCGCCGCCGTCGGTACTTTTATACAGGGCAGATTCCGGGCCTCCGCCTATGTAGGTAAATACTTTGCGCTGCCGCTGGTGAGCC
>JAYWIB010000666.1:0-1914 GCA_043789265.1 Chitinophagaceae bacterium | reverse complement strand
GTAAAGGTTCTATTGCCCTGCTCTATTAGTTGAAAATATTTAAGAAGAATTTACTACAAGTGTTCACCACAACATTTCTTTCACCTATGCCGATGAATATGTTTTCAGCTTTAATGGTAGAAATAATACAAAGGTGATTTTTCTTACAGTGATAAACAGAATGATGTATCAAATTCCTAATCCTTACATAATATTAAAAACACTTTACGTTTATTCTACCTAAGCCTATAAAACTTTTTACTTTTAACTATAGCCATTAAACACGTTGCTGTTGTTTGTTTTAATTGAACTAACGTTGTGTATTATTGAAAATTTAGAATTCGTCAAAAATTTGTTTTTGATTACCAATAATGTAAATTAAGTGAGTCAATTTTTTTAACAAAATTTGGAAATACTCTACGGTTTATCAGGATCGCCGAAATTATATTCGCTCTTTTTTCACATTCAATTTATTAAAAAAATCAAAATAATACTTAATTTACGTGAGTTAAATCAATTCGCAATTAATAGTAAATTTCAAAACTTATTTTGTTTTCATTTTTTGAACAGTATAGCCAATAAGGTATAAAATGCTTGCATATGAAACCACAACTTCTAAAAATGCCAACAGACCCATTGTTGTCGTTTAATGTTCGGCATGACAATGTTCCCCACTTTTTTTCTAAATGGCATTATCACGCAGAAATTGAATTGGTACATATACAAAAAGGTGATGGTACCCAATTTATTGGGGACCATATCAGCAGATTTGGAGAAGGAGATATTTTATTAATTGGCTCTAACCTGCCACATTACTGGCGCTGTGATGAAAGTTATTTTGAGAATAATCCCTCCTTAAAAGCAGAAGCTACAGTTACCCATTTTCTTCAGGATTTTTGGGGGGCTCACTTTTTAGAACTTCAGGAAAATAAACATATAAAGGAATTATTATTAAAAGCTAAAAGTGGTATAAAAATAACAGGTGAAGCTAACTTGATAATTGCTGATATTTTGCAGAAACTATTAACAGCAAAAATTACAGAACGCATCATTTTATTAATGCAGGCACTTCATTGTATTGCCGGCTCAAAAGATTTAGAGTGCCTGGCCACTTCGGGTTTTCAAAACACTTATAACGAATCTGAAACAGAAAGAATAAACGATATCTACAACTATACCATTAATAATTTTGATAAAAAAATAAGTTTGGAAGAAATTGCAAGTATAGCACATATTAGTCCCAATTGTTTTTGTCGCTATTTTAAATCTCAAACACGAAAAACTTACTCCCAGTTTTTGATGGAAATTAAAATTGGAAACGCCTGTAAATTATTAATTGAAAATAAAAAGACTATAAGCAGTATTTGCTATGAGAGTGGGTTCAATAATTTTTCTAACTTTAACAGGTATTTTAAAACTATTACAGGAAAAAGCCCGCTTCAATATAAAAAAATATTTGCAAAGCAATATGGTAAAGAAGAGGAATGATTAATATCGTTCTAAAATATTAATTTTTCTCTTTTAATTAAGTTCAATCTCACCATTAATTACTCTTTTAATCTTAAGCGGATTACTATCTTTCAATTCGCATGGCAATAAATTTTCAGGGAAATTCTGATAACAAACAGGTCTTGAAAAACGATATATGGCTTCTGTTCCTACAGATGTTGTACGTATATCTGTAGTGGTAGGATAAGGTCCGCCATGTACCATTGCTGAGCACACTTCCACACCAGTTGGAAAACCATTTATTACCAAACGCCCTGTCTTTGATTTTAATACTTCAATTAACAAACCAGCCTCATTTAATTCATTTTCTGTTCCATGTATTGTTGTCGTTAACTGGCCCTGTAAAACATGGCAACACTCAATCAATTCTTTCATATCATTTGCAATAATTGCAACCGAAGAAGGGCCAAAAACCTCTTCCATTAA
>JAYWIB010000665.1:0-1914 GCA_043789265.1 Chitinophagaceae bacterium | reverse complement strand
CTTTTATCACTTACTGCCAAAGAGCAAGTGGTACATGATGCGGTATTATTTTCGTTTGACAAATCATATAACAATGCTGTAGACAGGAGCGATATGAATAAGCTGAATAATTTTTTTGAAAACATAGCCATTGCTTCAGGCAATGAACGATTGGTGATTGAAAAAAGACAACCGTTGAAACTGAACGATACACTTGCGTTTGATTTAAGCAGGCTGAGTAAAAAAAGTTATGAATTAAATACTGAACTTTCAGATATAGACGCAGAAGATGGAAAAATAGTATTGCTGCAGGATAATTTTTTGAATAAAAATATTTTACTGAACGCAGACGGCAGTACCCGTTACAGCTTTTCAATCAATAAAAACGCAGCATCATTTAATAAGAGCCGCTTCCGTATGCTGATACAGCCTGCTGTCAGTTTTATAGAATGTGCGGTGGCACAAAAAGAAGATGACATTGAATTGAAGTGGCAAACATCACCCGATACATACATTCAGCAATACGTTATTGAAAAATCTGCTGACGGAATTGATTTTACTGAGGCTGGTAAAGTAGAAAGCATGCGCAATGATAAAGCAGCTTCCTATACATGGATGACCAAACAATTGCAGCCAGGTCAATTTTTTTACAGGGTGAAATCCGTGAATGATTATGGTAAATTCATTTACAGCAAGCCAGTTAATGTAACTATATTAAGCAAACAACCATCTGTATCTGTTTTTCCAAACCCTGTAAAAGGGAAAATCATTTCTATACAATTCAATAGAATGCCTGCTGGTAAATATACAGCCAGGTTGATAAATTCGGCTGGTAGTGCCACCGCTATGTATGTTATCATGCATGATGGAAGTAGAGGTACAAAATCTATCAAAATTCAGGGGAGCCTTACTCCTGCTCTATACCGTTTGCAAATATCAGGCCCTGATAAAAAAAGTTTCAGCCTGCCTCTTATGCTGGCAGGTTTGTAAAAAATAATTTTTATAAAAATATTTTACGTAGCGAAGTTTATATCCAGGTATAACTTTCACCTCACGTAAAATATTTTTTTTGCAGCATTGCAGGTAATAGTTTTTCTACCTTCATCTATACTACAATGGTGAATGTAAGTGCCTCCATTGTTTACCTTTGTCTTAAATTTTAAAGTGCCAAAAAAACAAACATACAGGGAGAGATATACCAATAAGATAATTGCTGAAGGGGGCGAAGCGCCTGCATTGAAAGAAAGAGTGCCACGTATACCGGTAGATCCTGCATTGCAATTGCCTTATGCTGAAGGCAAAGTAATATTGATAGATAAGCCGCTGCACTGGACATCGTTTGATGTAGTAAGAAAATTACGCAGCACCATACAGATAAAAAAAATTGGTCATGCCGGCACGCTGGATCCGCTTGCCACTGGTTTGCTCATTGTATGTACGGGTAAGTTTACCAAAAAAATAAATGAGTATATGGCTGCAGAAAAAGAATACACGGGGCATTTTGTTGCAGGCGCCATTACGCCTACATATGATTTAGAAAGTGAGCCGGTTGATTTTAAAGATTATTCATCCCTTACGCAGGAAAATATACATGCTGCCACTGCGTTGTTTACTGGAGAAATTGATCAGTTTCCGCCCATTTATTCGGCCATTAAAAAAGACGGCGTGGCATTGTATGATCTTGCAAGGAGGGGAGAAGCAGTTGAAGTAAAATCCCGGAAGGTTACCATCAGCCAGTTTGAAATTACCAAAATTGATTTACCTGTTATTGAATTTAATGTAGTATGCAGCACGGGCACGTATATACGCAGTTTGGCAAATGATCTTGGACAGGCCTTGGGCTGTGGTGCCTACCTCGGCAGCCTGCGCCGCACCAGAATAGGCCACATTAAAGCAGAAGAAGCAACTGACATGGATACATTTATCCAGAACTTT
>JAYWIB010000664.1:0-1914 GCA_043789265.1 Chitinophagaceae bacterium | reverse complement strand
ACTTAAAATTTTGATCGGTAACTGCAAGATTATATCTAATATTTGCGGTTGCATTTTCAGGTATATAGCCACTTACATCCTGATTAAATACAGTGCCGCTGTTACTTATAAAAGAACCAAAGTCTACACCATTGTTGCTGGCCTGGTTACTTATCCACACAAATGGAGGAGCACCTGTAAATAATCCGGCGCCACCACGTAACTGTATAGTTTTATCACCTTTCACATCCCAGTTAAATCCAAGCCGGGGGCTCCACAGCACTTGTGTTTTTGGTGCTCTGCCTGTCTGTATTCTTACGCCATTTCGAAATGCCAATGCATCTGCATTTTCATTAGTAATGAAGTTTTGTTTAAACACAGGAATATCGGCTCTTAGCCCCAGCGTAAGCGTAAAGTTTTTATGCATGTTCCATTTATCCTGTGCAAAAAAACCAAGCTGCAAAGCTTTTAAAGTGGCAAATGGAAACTCACCATTCTTTCTTACTGAATACCTCAGCTCGTACCGGGATGCTGAGGGTCTTCCATCATTTACACTTGCATAAAATGAATCAACATTTGCAAAACGATAGTTTCCATAATAGTTGGGTGCAAAGCCATTCAAAAATTTATTGAAGGTATTTTGTGTACCTATGTTGATGGTGTGTTTGCCGCTGAACACAGTAAAAATATCATTGAACTGCCAGGTGTCTGTATTCAGTTTATTGTTAGCTGTAAATGGTTCGTAGCCAAAAGAAGTCAGCGTTTGTCCGGCGCCATTTTCTATATCCACCAGCGGAAACACGCCACCAGGGCTGCTTCTAAAGTCACGCAACTGATTGTAACCCACCTGTATTTTGTTAGAAACCTTATTGGTAATTCTTGTATTTAATTCTGCAATTACAATATTAAAATTGTTGTTGATGATATAAGCAGAAGAATAAAAAGGCAATCCGTCTCCACTTGGCTGGCGGTTGTTACCGGGGGCACCACTGTTGCTTGCTGCCTGCGCCCTGTAAGATTTCAGGTAATAATAATTGATGTTGAATGTATTTCTATTGTTGATATTCCAGTCAATGCGTGCCGTTACTTTATCACTGTAAGTATCAAAATTATAATTTTCGTAAGCACCCGGATTGTAATTAAATTTCTGGATTAAAAAGTTACGCAGGTTATCCAGCACTTCAGCACTTGCTTTAGATACATTGGTGCCTGCGGATCCATTACGGGTAGCTACCAGCGCAGTGGCGGGAGAGCTTACTCTTTCCTGCTCGCCGCTTACAAAAAAGAACAATTTATTTTTAATGATGGGGCCGCCAATAGTTGCACCCCGGTTTTTATAATTAAACTCCTGCTTTGGTATGGTGGTGCTGCCCACTTTGGTACCGGTTAAATCCGGGTTCTTTAAAAAATAATAAACGGATCCTTTAAATTCATTAGTACCGCTTTTAGTTACTGAATTAATGCCTGCGCCTGTAAAGCCGCCCAGTGTTACATCATAAGGTGCAATGTTTACCTGTATCTGTTCCAGTGCATCAATGCTGAATGGTTGCGAAAGTGTTTGTCCGCCCAGTGTATTTTGCAAACCAAATGTGTTATTAAAGCTGGCACCGTTTACCGTTACATTGTTGAACGATCCATTGCGTCCGCCAAAACTATTATTGCCGCTGGCAGTGGGTGTAAGCCTTGTAAAATCCTGCAGGCTTCTGTTGGTGGTGGGCAGCCGTTCTATTTGCTGGCGGTTGATAATTTCGGCAGAACCGGTGCGGCTGCGGCTGAAAACTTTATCTGAGCGGCGGCCGGTTACCACCACTTCTGTAAGGCTGCCTGTACTGCTGGTTAATGTAAAATCAGATTTAAAAGCAGTGCCCAGGGTGAGAAAAATATCTTCCTGTTTTTCTTCTTTGTGGCCTACATAACTTACGGTTATTACATACG
>JAYWIB010000663.1:0-1920 GCA_043789265.1 Chitinophagaceae bacterium | reverse complement strand
CTTCTTTATCAGGATCATCATCTAATGCTTCCAGTTCTTTAGCATCAATTTCTTCTTCTTCAAAAAGCATGTCATCCTTATCCAGCACATCATCGCCATCAGTTGGTGCGGCAAATTCCATTGTATCATGCTTCAGGTCTGTTTTTACTTCGTCTTCTGTTGGTTTATCTTTCATAATTATTTTTTTACAGACATGTTTATAAAACTGTGCCAGAAAATTACAACGATGCTGACGTAAATCCTCATTGTCCTTTTGAACGCTATGCAGATGAAATTGTAATTCATTGCGGCAGTAAGGAGCAAGCCGAACAATATTGTAAAAATTGAAAACACGAATGCAGGAGTATGAATTGGAACTGCATCTTGAAAAGACAAAGATGGTGTATTGCGAAAATTATCAGCGCCATGAGAGGCATGAGAACGAAAGCTTCACCTTTGTAAGTTATAGTTTTCAGCCAATAACAGTGAAGTCAAAGTTTGGCACAAAAAGGTTGTTAGTGTTTGGTACATCTATCTTTAATGCTGCTAAACAAGTATCAGAACAGCAATTAAAACAGTACTGCCAACGCAATGGAACACACAAAAATTAGAATGGTTTGCACAGAAGCTCAATCCAAAAATACGGGGCTGGATTAATTATTACTCATTGTTTAATAAGATGAAGCACATGGCGTATTTTATTATTTGAATAAACTAATCCGAAAGTGGATGAAGAACACATATAAGATATGCGGTAAAAAGAAATTGATAAAGAAATATCAATTGATACAAGCAGAAAATCCACAGTTGTTTTTATCATTAGAAGATTGGAATAAAAGCATGATTGAACAACCAGAGCCGTATGAAGGGAGACCTTCACGTACGGTTCTGTGAGCGGCTTAAGCTGAAATGCTTTTGCCTACTCGACTGGCACCGCCACCAGCGCCCATGGCACACCAATGTATTGAGGTGATTTGTTTTTGTGTGCTACACAACAATAAAGATGACTTATTGAGCAGGCGTTTTTATATTTGGAAGTGTACACTGCATAAAGGTTTTGTTACATGCAGTTTTTATAACGATGATAGTCGGCGGGCAACAACGCCGCCGTTACAAATACCAATCCGTATTGCCTGGGCAGTAATTTTTAAGGCCGGCATATAACATTTATCTTTATGCTAAACAATGAGTATGCATACATTAAACGCACTGGTTGGTAAACTCGATACATATATATTGCAGCAACAGGTGCTTAGCCCGCAGGTGTCTGCCTCCAGCGCCGGCTGGCATACGGAGCATGCGCTGCTTACTATCAACCGGATAATTGAGCAGATTAAAAAATCGACCCCGGCAAATTATACACGCAGCTTTAAGCCGCTGTGGATAATAGTACGTTTTACAAACAGACTGCCCCGTGGCCGTGCACAGTCGCCGGAAGTGGTGATGCCAAAAACATTTAACGAGGCATCACTGCATCAGCACCTGGCACTTACTCAAACGCACATAGCCGACTTAAACAAGCTCAGCCGTCACCAATATTTTACCCATCCTTTTTTTGGCGATTTAAAGTTGCCAAAGGCAATCAGGTTTATGGAGATACATACACATCATCATTTAAAAATTATTGAGGAAATTTTGGCGGAGGGCAGGTAAGGGTACACCAAACGGACACACTTTAAAACGGCAGGCAGGCTAACTACCACCGGCACCGTACAGGGTATACGGCGGCCTTTGCTCCCATTTAATAATTAACTCATAAAAAAAATAACTGATTTTTTTTATTTATGCCCGCACGGGTGTACATTCGAATCAGCATTTAATCGAGTAGGAAGTAAGGGATTATTCCCTTACTGTCCTCTCACACCACCGTACGTGCCGTTCGGCATACGGCGGTTTGTTAAAATAATGATGGCTGCGTTTCTTCGGTTACCCTTTTGTAAG
>JAYWIB010000662.1:0-1920 GCA_043789265.1 Chitinophagaceae bacterium | reverse complement strand
ATAATTCTACTGTATGCAGTGATTGCTTTTTAAATGCAATGGCAAAATTTTCTTCATAACTATTGCACAGGTCATCGGGCAGGCCAATTTCACAAGATTTTTTTCCAATAATATCGGATGCCTTTAGCTTAATTACTTCCGCGGCTTTAGGGTTTACATACAGGTAGCGAAAGTCCTTGTCTACACGGCTGATAACATCCGGAGAATTTTGAGCCAGCGAACGGAAACGTTGTTCTCTTTCTTTTAATTGCTGTTCTATTTTTTTTCTTTCACTAATGTCAGTAAACAATATTGCTACCTGGTTGCTGTTGTCATCATTCAGCCGAAAGGCATATACATCAAACCAGCGCTGCATTGCAGCCGACTCTTCGGTGAAGCGGATGGGTGTACCCGTTGTTGCTACCTTTCCATAAATTCCAAACCAATATTCTTCTATGTTTGGCTGCAGGTCTTTCATTGTTTTACCAATGGCATTTTCTAATCCTGTTTGCTTGTTAAATACAGCATTGTATTCTATAAAACGGTAATCATACGCTTTGCCCTGTTCGTTAAAAAGTACTTCTATAATGCAAAAGCCCTGATCCATGTTATTAAACAAACTCCTGAACTTTTCTTCACTTCGTTTTATTTTTTCTTCCGCCTTTTTAAGCTCAGTAATGTCTGCATGTATCATCAGTACAGAGGTTACTTCCCCTTCTTCATCAAACTCCGGCACCATCCGGGTATATATGTGCAGCCCCTTCATAGATTCAAACTCTCCGGTAAACATTTTCTTTGAGCTGTATACCTCAGTAATGTGTTCATCAAAAAAATTACATAAGTTTTCAGCAACGCCTGCTTCCCGGTATGTTTTACCCACAAAGCCGGAAGTATCCATACCGGTTAAGTTTTTCAGCAGCGGACTTACGTATATGTAGCGGCCATTTTTATCCAGCCTGGTTATTACATCCGGCGAATTTTGTGCAAGGAGGCGAAATAGCTTTTCACTTGCCTGCAGTTCTGATTCCCAAATTTTTCTTTCACTAATATTGGGGCTTACCGTACCAATACCTGTAATCATTCCGGTTTTTTCATCCCTTATTACAAAGGCATTCCACAATATCCAAAAAGGCTTGCCGGTACTGCGGTTTATCAATCGTATCTCCTGGCGGAAAGAGCCTTCCTTCAACAAATTTTTTATCAGTTGCTTCACCAGCTCCTTATCCTCCTCATACACAAGTTCCATTAAATCTTTGCCTGTAGCGTCAGTTAATCCCAGCATCTGCAGCCCTGCAGGGTTTATATACATAAGCCTGCGATCCAGCGAGGCAAAGCCAATAAATTCATCGCTGCTTTCTATGATGTGTGTAAATTTATTTTTCTCTTCTTCGGCCTGTACCTGTGGGGTAATGTCTGTAGAAATGCCGGTAAGCATTACGGCGGCGCCGGCAGTGTTGTAATGATACTGGCCGGTAGATCTTATCCAGCGTACTACTCCGTCATTATGCCTTATAATCCGGTAAGATGCTTCATACAATGTATGATTTATTTCTGCCGCCGCTACCGCATCAAAGCAGCGCTGTTTATCATCGGGGTGGATAATGGAGTGCCAGTCAGTATAAGACAAATCGTTCCTTGTTTCATCATATCCCCACAGGTGCTTGTGCAGCGGCGACCATTGCAGGTGCATCGTTACGGTATTTAAACTCCAGGTGCCTGCCTGTGCAGAGTCGGCTGCCAGTTTAAAGTGTGTAGCCAGTTTTTGTAATTCTTCTTCCCTGTGTTTTAATTCAGTAATGTCGGTGGAAATAACGAGTACGGAAATAACCGTACCCTCCTGATCAAACTCAGGCACCATCCTGGAGTGGAAGCAGTTACCGGCTTCATTTTTATACGATGTGGTGTGCTGCTCCTTTTTATTGAATACAAGGGATAACTGAT
>JAYWIB010000661.1:0-1921 GCA_043789265.1 Chitinophagaceae bacterium | reverse complement strand
TGTACAATTCGCAAATACATAAGGTAATCAATGCAGCGCTGCATAAAAATGAAATTGATATAGCCGGCAACGACAATCTTTTTTATACAAGATTTGTGGCTAACACAGCATCCATACATTTTCTGTACAGTGAATTATACAATAAACATCCTGCTGCAGATGAAATATTTGGGCAATTGATAGATACTATCATAAATGCCTACCTGCAGCGGCCTGCAGTGCTCCGCCTGCTGGATGAAGAAAAAGAAAAACAGGGCAATTGGTTTTTGAGCAATGAAATAACAGGGATGAGCCTGTATGTAGACAGGTTTTGTAAAGACCTTTCCACGCTGCGGCAAAAACTGGATTACTTTAAAGAGCTGGGTGTAAATTTTCTGCACCTGATGCCTGTAATGCAAAGTCCCGAAGGCGAAAGTGACGGCGGCTATGCGGTATCTGATTTCAGGAAGGTAGACAGGCGTTTTGGAACAATGACCGATCTGAAAAAACTGCAGCAGCAAATGAAGCAGGAAAAGATGTACCTGATGATTGACATTGTGCTCAACCATACATCTCACCAGCATGAGTGGGCAAAGAAAGCAAAGCAGGGCGACAAAAAATACCAGGATTATTTTTACATGTACAGCGACAGAAAAATTCCTGATCAGTTTGATGCCTCTATGCCCGAAATTTTTCCTGAATCCTCACCAGGAAATTTTACCTGGTCGCCCGAATGTAACAAATGGGTAATGTCCATTTTTCACAATTACCAGTGGGATTTAAATTATACAAACCCGGCAGTGTTTATAGAAATGCTGGACACTATTTTTTTCTATGCCAACCTGGGAGTAGATATTTTACGCATTGATGCGCCCGCTTTTATCTGGAAGCAATTGGGTACAAGCTGTCAGAATTTGCCACAGGCACATACCTTGCTCAGGCTTATAAAACAATGTGTGCAGGTGGCAGCACATGGCATGGCCTTGCTGGGAGAAGCCATTGTAGCACCGAGAGAAATAATGAAATATTTTGGTACCGGCCTCTACACTGCACGGGAGTGCGACTTTGCTTACAATGCCACCCACATGGCACTGCAGTGGGATGCACTGGCCACCGGCGATACCAAAGTAATGCTGGCAGCACAGCATGAAATACTGCAGAAGCCATACGGTACTTCGTGGATTACATATACCCGCTGCCACGATGATATTGGCCTGGGCTATGATGATTATATGATTGAGCACGCCGGCTATAATCCGTATGAACACCGAAAGTTTTTAAAAAATTATTATGCAGGCATTGCCAAAAACTCACCAGCAAAGGGCGCCTTGTTTTCTGTAAATCCAAAAACACAGGATGCCCGTATCAGCGGATCGCTGGCCGCTTTGTGCGGACTGGAAAAAGCCCTTGAACAAAATGACGATAACGCCATTGAAATATCTGCAAGAAAAATTTTGCTGATGCAGGCACACAGTTTTTTTATAGGAGGTATACCCATGTTATTTTATGGCGATGAGGTGGGCTATACAAATGATTACTCTTACCTGGATGATGCCGGTAAAAGTTATGATAACAGGTGGATGCACCGCCCCATAATTGACTGGGAAAAAAATGCCAAAGTGCAGGAGGAAGGAAGCATTGAACACCGGATATTTTCTGCTACCAAAAAATTAATTGCCATTCGCAGGCAACTGCCCGTGGTGGCAGATTATAAAAATCTTACCTGGCTTACACCTTACAACATCCACGTGGCAGGCTACCTCCGTACCCTCGACGAAACAAAATTGTATTGCATTTTTAATTTTAGTGCAAGCCCCTCGTGGCTGTCCTGGGCTGCGTTTAAGCAGCATGGCCCCACGCCAGCCCGGCTTTTGGATCATTGGCAAAACAATTACTACACAGCAGGTTTCGACAATGAATACCTCGTGCTGAACCCTTATGC
>JAYWIB010000660.1:0-6751 GCA_043789265.1 Chitinophagaceae bacterium | reverse complement strand
TTTTTGCAAATTCTTCTAAATCACTTTCTCCTTTGCCGCCAATGCCTATGCCTGCTATGTTTAGTTTATCGCTTGGTGCAATAAAGCCGCGGCCTAATACATGGCGTGGCACAATATAAAAGCCTGCAGCAAGTGAAGCTGTTTTTAAAAACTTTCTCCGGTTGTGTAATGATGCCATGGGTATAATTTTAATAGTAATTGTGCTATGTGATTTATATAAAATTAAAAACTGATACATTCATTTAATTCCTTTTCCGTGTAGGCAAGATTGTACTGCTTAAGCACATCGTCCGGTACACCTTTCCATTGATTGGGTTGATTGCCCATATATCCAACATCTTTTATACCGATGGCGCTTGTGTAAAAACCGCTTGCTGTTAAGTTACGCATCAAATTAAAAAAGGCTACCCCCTGTTTCATTTCGGGCTTTGCTTTAGCGGGCCATGCTATTTCATCCACTATTTCCAGGCGTTGCTTCTCATCGCATGCGGTAAATGATTTATTAAAACGTTGTAAACACTGCATATCAATCCAGCGCAGGCCGCCACGCATAGGCACCTGGTGTCCGGGCATATCTTTTACTATAAACTCGATAAAGTCTGGAACCTTAGCATCCGTGGCGCTGCCGCTTACATCATCTCTGGGAATAATGATATCGGAAAGCAAAGCAATGCTTGCCATTTCATCTTCATCAAAAAATTTATCCGCAAGCAATTTCCTGTCCCGTTCCAGTTCTTCTTTAGCTCTGTCAATGGTAAAACCGGTGCTGCTTTCTTCTATGGCCTTTTTTTCATTCGTTTTGCAAGACTCAATGATGGCGCCCGTGGCAATAGAGCCTGCTAATAATTTTAATGATTTACGTCTGTCCATGTTTTTTATTTTTTTGCAAAGAGCATAAAGGAGAAAAAGAGTCGAAGGCGATGAACCCTTCATTCTTACTTTCTACTTACTGTGCTTTGCATTTTTCTCTTTTATACTCCATTTCTCTTTTGATCTCTTTGCTTATAAATTCCTCTTCTTCATTTCATCAATTATATATTCACTTGCCCTCATGCTCAGCGCCAGTATTGTCCAGGTAATATTTTTATCGGCCTGGCTTACAAATGCACCGCCATCCACTACAAACAAATTTTTACAATCATGAGCCTGGTTGTATTTATTTAAGGCAGATTTTTTTGCATCATTTCCCATACGTACCGTACCTGCTTCATGAATAATTTTACCAGGTGCCTCCAGTCCATAATTATTTTTTTCATCGCCATCGCCTCCCCAGGTAATTACCGCACCCATATTATGCATCATTTCTTTAAAGGTTTCTTTCATGTGCTTAGCCTGCTGTATTTCATGTTCGGTCCATTTTACATTAAACTTAAGTACGGGTATACCGTATTTATCCACCACCTGTTCATCTATTTCGCAGCGGTTACTTTCAATGGGTATTGCTTCGCCCCTGCCTGCCATGCCTACAGATGCTCCATAAAAAAACCGGTAATCTTCTTTTAATGATTTGCCATAGCCACCTGCTTCTTTCTGTGTTCCATTCACTACATATTTTCCATTCATATTTTCTATACCCATACCAAATCCGTAGGCGGGCATGCTCATGCCTCCCCAATACTCAATGTGATATCCCCGTGGGAAATTCAATTTTTTATTATCGCCCCACCAGGGAGAATATACATGCATACCACCCACGCCATCTTCATTGTATTTTTTGCGGCCAAACAAATGTGGCAACACGCCGCCCACAGCAGCGCCGGTACTGTCATGTAAATATTTACCCACCACATTGCTGTTGTTTGCTAATCCGTTGGGATGCTGCTTTGATGTTGAATTCAGCAAAAGCCTTGCACTTTCGCAGGCACTTGCAGCCACTATTACCACCCGTCCATTTACCTGGTACTCCTGCATATCTTCTTTGTTAATGTAGGATACGCCGACAGCCTTGCCTTCATTATCCGTTATTACCTGCCGTGCCATTGCATTAGCCACCACATCTACATTACCGGTCTTTAATGCCGGGTAAATTAATACGTTGGTGGCAGAGAAATCTGCTTTGGCCATACTGCAGTTACGTCCGCACTGTCCGCAAAAAAAGCAGGCACCCCTGTCGGTAGTGCTCGGTATTTTTTTGGTAAGAATGGAAAGTCTTGATGGTATTACCGGCACACCGGAAATGGCAGCCGCATTTTTTATCATTAGTTCGTGCAGCCTCGGCTTGGGCGGTGGAAGAAAAATACCATCGGGATCATTGTACAAACCTTCATTGGTACCAAACACGCCTATCAGTTCATCAATTTTATCGTAATAGGGTTTTATATCTTCATAGCCAATGGGCCAGTCATCACCTAATCCATCAATACTTTTTCTTTTAAAATCTTTGGGGCCAAAGCGCAATGAAATTCTGCCCCAGTGATTCGTTCTGCCACCGAGCATTCTGGCACGCCACCATTCCCATTCTGTGCCTGCTTCTTTTGTATAAGGCTCCCCTTCTATTTCCCATCCATGATAGCATGCATCAAAATCTCCAAAGGGACGGAATTTGGTAGCTGCACCCCGGCGTGGGCTTTCGTAACTCCATTTAAGCTGCGTAATATTTTTTTGCGGATCGTACATGGCCCCTGCCTCCAGCAAACAAACTTTTAAACCGGCTTTGGACAACATGTAAGCTGCCATGCCGCCACCGGCACCGGAGCCAACAATAACTGCATCATAATTTTTAGGCGAAATTTTAAGCTGGATTTTTCCCATATAGCATTTATAAAAACGTAAGATAAAGTATTCATCAAATCTAAGAATTAAAACAGGTGGTTAATCTATTACCAAAAAAAAGTAACCGGCGGTTTTAATGTATAGTTCTGCTGCACTTCAAAAAAAATCTAAAAATAAAATATTACCTGCTGTTTGTCTGCATAAGTTTTTATAAATATTTCATCATAGTGCAGCATAGTTGAACAGGTTTTATTTTACTTTTTTGATAAAATAAAATTATCAAGATTGCAGGTATGCCTGTTTTTACTTATGCATAATTATAAATGTACAATTGAGTATATTCTTTTGAATAAAATAATTATTTGGTGACAGGTTGATTTTTTAAAACAAAATTTTATAATAATAACTTACTTAAATTCGCTCACACCATTTCAAACTTCCTTAAAAAATTTAACACCTATAAACGATTACGTTATGCCTGCTGACACAAAAAAACAACAGCTATTTATAGCAAGCTGCGCTGCCCTGCTTGTTACTTCTCTTTCTTTTGGTATCCGTGCCGGTGTACTGGGTACGCTTGGCGCTAAATTTAATTTAGATGCTGCACAGCTTGCAAGCGTTGCTGCCACAGCCTTCTGGGGCTTTCCCCTTGCGGTGGTTATCGGCGGCATAGTGGTGGATATCATTGGTATGAAAAAATTACTGATTGCCGCTTTTATTTTTCACCTGCTGGGCATCATACTCACGGTAATGGCTACAGGCTACTGGAGTTTATTTATTTCCACCTTATGCATCGGCATAGCCAATGGTACTGTGGAAGCAGCATGCAATCCGCTGGTGGCAACTATTTATCCCGATAATAAAACAACCAAACTCAATCATTTTCATTTATGGTTTCCTGGCGGTATAGTAATAGGCACATTGCTGGTATATACGCTCAATCATTTACTGGGGAGCGCCTATTGGGTATCGCAGTTAGAAGTAGGCTTAATGATTTTGCCCACCTTGTTATATGGTTTTCTTTTTAGTAAGCTGGTGCTGCCTGTTACAGAAAGAGTGGCCAGTGGTATTTCTTCCTCCACGATGTATAAATCATTGCTGAATCCGCTTTTCATTTTAATGATAATACTGATGTTTGGCACCGCCATTACTGAATTGTTTACCGGTCAGTGGATAGATGTGCTGCTTAAAAATGTGTCGGATAATGCGCTGCTGCTGCTTACGCTGGAAACAGGCGTAATGGTTATTGGGCGTGCCTTTGCAGGGCCGGTGGTAAAACAATTTTCCCCTGCAGGCTTGTTGTTTATTTCGGCTGTGCTGTCAGCATTGGGATTGTACATTCTTGGTCATACTTCCGGCAATATGCTTTTTGCAGGTGCATTAATTTTTGGGATGGGTGTTTGTTATTTTTGGCCTACCATGCTTGGCTTTGTGTCAGAAAATTTACCAGAAACAGGTGCCGTGGGATTGAATTTTATGGGTGGCGCAGGTATGTTTGCGGTATCTGTGTACATGATTTTTATGGGGGGTTATTACGATAAATTATTAACAGGTAAATTGCCTGCGGGTGCCGACTTACAAACATACAGCAGCAGTACTGCCACCGCCGAAATGGCCACCGCCCTTAGCGAAGCAAAAAAAGCAGCAGGGCCTGAAATAATAAATGTAACGCTGCTTATACCGGTAGTGCTCAGTATCGTTTTTGCAGGATTATTTTTTTATATGAAATCAAGAAAACAGCCTGCCAGCCTTACCGCTTCAGCAGCACATTAAAATTTAATTATGAACAATGCTCACAACAGGCGCAGCGCTATCAAAAATATTATAACCGGCACAGCCGCCATCGGTGCAGGTGCGCTGCTGTCTCCCGCATTTGCATTTGAAAATAAAACAGCAATGGATAACAATGGCAACGCCACATTAAAAGGTAATATTAATCATTCCGTATGCCGGTGGACCTATGCGTTTGTTCCACTGGATATACTATGCCATACAGTAAAAAAGATGGGCTTTGCTGCCATTGATTTGGTGGGGCCAAAGGAATGGGATGTACTGAAACAAAACGGGGTGGATTCATCTATGTGCAATGGCGCAGAAATCAGCCTGACAGAAGGATGGAATGACAAACAATATCATTCCACCCTTATAAAAAATTATACGGAGCATATACAACTGGTCAGCAGGGCAGGGTACAAAAATTTGATTTGCTTCAGCGGCAATAAAAAAGGAATGGATGATGAAACGGGTTTAAAAAATTGCGTGGAAGGTTTGAAACAAATTATTGGCGATGCAGAAAAAAACAATGTGGTGATACAGATGGAAGTTTTTAACAGCAAAGTAAACCATCCGGATTATATGGCGGATAATACCACCTGGACGATTGAATTGTGCAAACGCATTGGTTCTCCCAACTTCAAAATTCTGTATGATATTTATCACATGCAGATTAGCGAAGGCGACATTATTGCAACCATACAAAAGCACCACGAATTTTTTGCACACTACCATACTGCCGGTGTGCCTGGCCGGCACGAAATTAATGAAACACAGGAGTTGTATTATCCGGCCATTATGCAGGCGATTGTGAATACAGGATACAAAGGATATGTATCGCAGGAATTTATACCCACTGCCATTACAGATAAAGAAAAGATAAATGCGTTAAAAGACTCCATACACAGATGTGATGTGTAACTGTTTCACTAATTTTAAAAACTAAAATAATACTTGCCTCTATGCCAGAAATAAATACATACGATGCCATTGTAGTAGGCTCCGGAATCAGCGGAGGATGGGCTGCAAAAGAATTAACAGAAAAAGGACTGAAGGTGCTGCTGCTGGAACGTGGTCATAAAATTGAACATGTAAAGGATTACAAAAACACCAGCAAGGATGTATGGGAATTTCAGCACCGCAACAATGTTACTCAAAAAATGAAGGAAGAATATCCTCATTTAAAAAGAGATTATCCGCTGAGAGAATCTATGGTAGATGCTAACTGGAGCCCGTGGGCAAATGACCAGGAAAATCCTTATGAAGAAACAAAACGTTTTGACTGGTATCGTGGATACATTCTTGGTGGCCGCTCGCTGCTGTGGGGCAGGCAGAGTTACCGTTTTAATAAATGGGATTTTGAAGCCAATGGTAAAGAAGGTGTGGGTGCAGACTGGCCTGTGCGGTACAATGACATTGCACCCTGGTACAGCTATGCAGAAAAATTTGCAGGCATACAGGGCACCAAAGAAGGACTGGATGTATTGCCCGACGGTGAATTTTTGCCTGGCATGGAAATGAATTGTGTAGAAAAGGATGTGGCAGGAAAATTAAAAGAACATTACAAAGGCAAGCGCCATATGTTTATCGGGCGCAGCGCAAATATTACTGAACCCAAACCGGAACAAAACAGGGTAAACTGCCAATACAGAAACCGCTGCTGGTACGGATGTCCGTTTGGTGCTTACTTTAGTTCCAATGCAGCTACCTTACCCGTGGCAGAAAAAACCGGCAACCTTACCATTGAAGCTGACAAAATTGTAAGTAAATTAATTTACGACAAGGATAAAAAAAGAGCAACAGGTGTGGAGGCAGTGGATACCGCCACCAGCAAGACATATACTTACAATGCAAAAATAATTTTTCTGTGTGCATCTACTTTTAACAGTACCTGGATACTGATGAACAGCGCTACAGATATATGGCCAGATGGGCTGGGCAGCAGCAGCGGCGAACTGGGGCACAATGTAATGGATCATCATTTTAAAATAGGCGCCGAGGGAAGGGTAGAAGGTTTTGACGACAAATATATTTATGGCAAAAGGCCCACCGGTATTTACATTCCCAGGTTTAGAAATGTGTATGATGATAAACGAGATTACCTGCGTGGCTTTGGGTACCAGGGCGGCGCTAACAGAAACCGCACGGGTGTAAATGAAGTGGCAGAATTTACCATTGGAGCCGATTTAAAACAGGCATTGAGTGAGCCTGCTAAAGACTGGGGCATCAGCATCCTTGCCTTTGGCGAAATGCTGCCCGATCATTC
>JAYWIB010000659.1:0-1934 GCA_043789265.1 Chitinophagaceae bacterium | reverse complement strand
AATTCACTTTTCTTGTTCCTATTTCAAGCTCTTCCAGTTTCTTAATGGCAACATCTATTGCATCCTTCATCACCAGTCCGTTCATAAAACCGCTGTTTTGCAAAACAGCTTCTTTCGTTGGGTTGGCTTCTTCGCCATTAAAATAATTGCCGATAATATTGGTGACGGGGATATTAAAATGCTTTGCAAATTTAAAATCCCTTTCATCACCGCATGGCACGGCCATGATGGCACCGGTGCCATAACCTGCTAAGACATATTCTGAAATCCAGATGGGAATTTCCCTGCCATCAAAATGATTGACAGCATAGGCACCCGTAAAGCAACCGGTGATTTTTTTCTCAGCCATCCTTTCCACATCGCTGCGACTTTTTACATAAGCGATGTATTCATCAACAGCGGCGGCCTGCTCTGCAGATTGTATTTTTTCTACGAGTTCATGCTCGGGTGCTATCACCATGAAGTCAACGCCAAAGATGGTGTCTGGGCGAGTGGTGTACACTTTCAGCTTCAGCGCCTCACCCCCAGCCCCTCTCCGCCCGGAGAGGGGTGCGGAAGCGGCCTTGGCCGCTTCTTTTTCATCCAATATTTTTTTGATAGCACCAGTAACCTTTAAAATATCTGTTGTTACTTCTTCATTTATAAAACGTAGGACTGTATAACCTGATTCCGTAAGAAAAGATTTCCTTGCATCATCATACTTTTTTTGTTCTTCATCATTGTGATAACCGCCATCTACTTCCACCAACACTTTCTGGTTTAAGAAGGCATAGTCAATGATAAAGCCATCAATCACATGCTGCCTTGTTACTTTGTACCCCAACTGGTTATTTCTTACCCATCGCCATAAAATATCTTCTGCTTCGGTTTTGTTTTTTCTGTTTTCCCTTGACATATCTTTTAAAATAGCCCAGTGTTGTTTGTCAGCCGTTTTAAAGAAATGCCCAGAAAGATCCGAAGGGTCTTTGCCCCCCTCTCCGAAAGGAGATGGCTTGGGGGTGAGGCCGGATGAAGAAGCCAGCACAATGTCAAAATCTATTTCCGCACCTGAACTCTTTCCTATCCAGTTCGTCTGCATGTCTTTCATGGCATCGCTGAATTCGATGCGGTTCAAACCATCTAATAACCTATCTGCATATTCTGTAATCCTCAAATACCACTGGCGCAATTTCTTTTTCACTACAGGATATCCGCCCCGTTCACTCACCCCATTCACCACTTCATCATTTGCCAGCACTGTTCCCAATGCCTCACACCAGTTTACTTCGCCGTAGCCGCAGTAAGCCAAACGGCAATTCATTAATATGCTTTGCCGGAGCGCTTCATTAAATCCATTCCATTCTTCAGCGGTAAACGGTTTAAGGTTTAAGGCCGAAGGTTTAAGGTTGCCTTCAGTTTCGAATTTTTTTATTAATTCAGCAATTGGTTGTGCCTTATTTGCTTTTCTGTCGTAATATGAATTAAACAACTGTAAGAATATCCATTGCGTCCATTTATAATAGGCCGGGTCGCTGGTACGTACTTCTCTTTCCCAGTCGTAACAAAAACCAATTTTGTCTAACTGTGCTTTAAAGGTGGCAATGTTTTTTTCGGTAGTGGTGGCCGGGTGCTGACCGGTTTCGATGGCATACTGCTCTGCAGGCAAACCAAAACTGTCGAACCCCATTGGGTGCAATACATTAAAACCTTTTAATCTTTTGTAACGGCTGTAAATATCCGATGCAATGTAGCCCAATGGATGACCCACATGCAGGCCTGCGCCGCTTGGATAAGGAAACATATCCAGTACATAATATTTAGGCTTATCCGGTGTGTTGAATACACGGTAGGCCTTGGTTTGTTTCCAGTGATCCTGCCATTTTTTTTCTATATCATTGAACTTATATTCCATCAAGTATTTTTTTTAACAATCCATCATCAATTACTTACAGGCA
>JAYWIB010000658.1:0-1935 GCA_043789265.1 Chitinophagaceae bacterium | reverse complement strand
GTTCTTTTATGAGGTCAATATTTGTCCATTCGTTGTGGCCGCCAATATTGTAAGTCTCACCTGTTTTTCCTTTATGAAAAATAACATCAATGGCACGTACATGATCTTCTACAAAAAGCCAGTCCCTGATATTTTCGCCCTTACCATAAATGGGCAATGGCTTGCTGTTAATAATATTGTGAATACACAATGGAATCAGCTTTTCAGGAAAATGAAACGGGCCATAATTATTGCTGCAGTTAGAAATTTTTACAGGCAGGTGATAGGTGTGATAAAATGCCCTCACCATATGATCGGAAGAAGCTTTTGATGCAGAGTAGGGGCTGCGTGGGTCGTAGGCCGTTTCTTCTGTAAAAAAACCTGTATCACCCAATGAACCATATACTTCGTCGGTGCTTATGTGATAAAAAATTTTATCATCATAATTGTTCTGCCATTTTTCTTTAGTTACCAATAGCAGGGTGGCTGTACCTAACACGTTGGTGGTAACAAAAGCAAGCGGGTCAGTAATGCTTCTGTCCACATGGCTCTCGGCTGCACAATGCAGCACACCGGTAAACTGATATTTATCGAAAAGTGCTCTCAGCAGGGCAGCGTCAGTTATGTCGCCTTTTACAAATGTATAGTTTGGCTGGTTTTCAATGTCCTTCAGGTTTTCAAGATTGCCGGCGTAAGTAAGTTTGTCAAGATTTACAATATTGTAGTGAGGGTATGTGGTTACAAATAACCTTGTAAGATGTGAACCAATAAATCCGGCACCGCCGGTAATAAGGATTGTGTGCATATTAATATTTTAATTGAGCAGGCGCAAAAATAGAAATAAATAATTAAGCTGCATGTTTTGAAAACTTTATGTGCAGCCCGCCCCCCATTTTGCTGACATTAACGAAGAAAAGCACTGCATGGTATACCGGCAGCAGAGAATTTCCACTGGCTGTAAAACTGTATCCAAACAGACCCGTTTGCAAAAAAATTTTGTATAAAAAAATACATTTGGAAATGAAAACCTATTAATCGTATATTTGCGATATAAGATTTTAAGCTGCTTTCTGCATCATTCGAACCGGCAATAAAAAGTAATATATGGCCACGCATAAAAAAGAAGTATTTACACAAAAGGAGCAGGAACTGGCGGCATTTGCCAAAGCACTGTCGCATCCTGCCCGTATCGCCATCCTTAAAGTGCTGGCTCAGCGCAATGAATGTATATGTGGGGAAATAGTGGAGATATTGCCGCTGGCACAATCCACCGTATCGCAGCATTTAAAAGAATTAAAAAACGCTGGACTGATAGACGGGGCGGTGGATGGTCCAAGAAGCTGCTACTGCATTAACTGGAAGGCTTTTGAAAAATTCAACAATGAATTCAATCACCTCTTTTTGCACCTCAAGGTAAAAAATGAAAAAGCCTGTTGCTAATTTTTTTTTAAACATAAATAGTAAAGCCATGAAAAATGATCAGCAATTAAAAGAACTGGTAAAAGAAAAGTATGCTGCTATAGCGGAGCAAAGCCAGTTACAAAACGCAACTTCCTGCTGCGGCGCCACTGCTGCATGCTGCGGCGATGAAGTGTATAATATTATGTCGGACGACTACACTTCGCTGGAAGGTTACAATCCGGATGCCGACCTGGGCCTGGGCTGCGGGTTGCCCACTGCATTCGCCCGCATAAAAGAAGGCGATGTGGTAATTGACCTCGGCAGCGGTGCAGGCAATGATGCATTTATTGCCCGCAGGCTGGCAGGTGAAAAAGGTAAAGTGCTGGGCATAGACTTTACGGAAGCAATGATAAAAAAAGCCAGGGCCAATGCAGAAAAAATGGGATACCGCAATGTGGAATTCCGCCAGGGAGACATTGATGACATGCCCGTAACCAGCAATTTTGCTGATGTAATTGTAAGCAACTGTGTACTGAACCTGGTACCCGACAAGCA
>JAYWIB010000657.1:0-6791 GCA_043789265.1 Chitinophagaceae bacterium | reverse complement strand
TCTCTGAAACTGGTGATGACAGTTCGAATCTGTCCTCAATAACAAATGTTGTCTCTAGCTTATTTGGTAAAGCATTCCGTTGTAGGCGGAAAGAACGGAGTTCGATTCTCAAAGGCAACCAATGCGGTTTAGTGTAATGGCAACATGCTTTGATTCCTCTCTTTCTGAAAGGTAAATACAAGGAAAGTGTATTCAGTTCAATGCTGAAAATCGTATCATGACGGCTTATAGTTCAACGGATGAGAATGCTTTACTACGAATGAAGGGATACAGGTTCGAATCCTGTTAAGCCGGCGAAGCCCTCACAGGTTTTTAAAAGCTGTGAGGGCTGTAAAAAAGTTAACTGCGGTTTAATGTAATTGGCAACAGACTTGTCTCATAAGCAGGTAAATGCAGGTTCGAATCCTGTGGCCGCAACAATGATGATTTAATTCAATTAGCAGCGTACTATTCTGTACGATAGAAGTTGAAAGTTCGGGTCTTTCGTCATCCGCACAACCTCGTCAGCGGTTGCAACCCCTGACGGCGGTTAAAAGAAAATCTTTGAAGCAGAAGGAACTCGATAATGAGGCAACAAGAAATCAATGAGTAAAGATGTTGCAAACAAAATGGACGAATAGCTCCAATGGCAGAGCAGCGGTTTGAAGCACCGTGGTTACAAGTTCTCCCGAAGGCATTCGGGATTGTTTTGTCCACAAGAATAAAATACGGTAAAAGCAAAATTGAAAAAAATCTGAACGAAGTCCCAATGAGAAATCGGGATAGACCATCGCCAATGTCGCTCCACAAAGAACAATGTTGGTAACAAAAAAATCCACGAAAAGCATCTGTGTTAATCTGTGTAATTCGTGGCAAAAAACAAATAAGATGAAAACAGCAGAACAGCAATGGCGCACACTCAGCGGAGGGTGCATTAAGCAACCCATTGCCTACGAAATCAGTGACACACTGGCCAAAGAAATTGCCAATGGCAATCAACTGAAAGTTTGTATTGGTACAGACAGTCAGGTGAAAGGAAAGGAAACAGAATTTGCAACGGTGATTGTTTTTATCCGCAAAGGCAAGGGTGGTTTTATGTACATACACAATGAAATCACTACAAAAAAAATGAGCATCAAAGAAAGGATGCTGGTGGAAGTGGCCAAGAGTATTGAAGTGGCGTATCCATTGTGCAACATTTTCAACAGGTACAGTGTGGATATGGAAGTACATGCAGACATCAACACCAATCCATCATTTAAAAGCAATGATGCTTTGAAAGAAGCAATGGGTTATATCATAGGAATGGGTTTTGTATTTAAGGCAAAGCCGGATGCATTTGCAAGCAGTTGCTGTGCTAATAAAGTGGTGCAGTAGAAGCACGAGAAGAAAATGAATAAACAGTAAAAAAAAAATAAAAACATGGCACAGCTAATTATTGCTCTTTTAATTGTATGGCTTTGCGCCTGGATGATTCCGGGGCTGCAGCAGCTTGTGCAAAAGATATCTCTTTTTTGAAAAGACATACAAACGGATTGTTTGCAGATGAAGATGAAGATGGGGATGTTGGATATTTTGATGAAAATTTCCCAAACAAGGAGTATGACCTTGATGTTGTATTGCTATCAGAGCAACAGCAATCAACATTACCCAAAATTTTTAGAAATCTTTATGAAGAGGTTGAAGGGGCTTTTAAAGAGGAATCAAATATTCTTGCAGGAGTCGGTTTAAGAATGTTAGTGGAAGCTATTTGTATGGAAAGGAAAATCAAGGGAAAAAATCTACAGGAAAAAATTAAAAACCTGAGTCCGGCAGGATTAATATCAGCAAATGAAATTCCGATTTTAGATAAACTTAGATTAATTGGGAATTTTTCAGCACATGAAATAAAAAGCTTTTCAAATGAAATGTTAGATTATGCGTTAGAAATTATTAACCATATTTTAAAAACAATTTATTTGCTTCCTCAAATAAATAGAAAGTTGAAAATTTAATTGGCTGCCTTTAGCTCAATATTTATTCAATTGATGAAAGGATTGCGACGCAACGATGATGCCATGAAGATATAAAGCAGGTATCAAAAAAATAAAGAAGTAATGCAAAACATAAAAACCATACTAAACCAAATCGAAACAGAAAAGCAAATCAAAATCCTCTACGCCTGCGAAACAGGCAGCCGTGTCTGGGGCTTTCCTTGGCCGCACAGAGTTTTAAAAAGCAGTGTGCTATTTTGGCGTTTGATTATTCAATTCCTGGAAAGCCCTGATAAAAGAGTTCTTTAATTTATTGTCTTTATGTACAAGCAATGCGCTGTAGTATTCTGCGCCATGGGCATTCAGGTAGCCCATCACTTGTATAAAGTCATTGTTTTCCGGAGATTCAAACCAGGCAGAAAACTTTCTAAACCGCACAGCATGCCGTTCATCTGTATTATCACAAACATAAACTACAGCATTAATTTTTGAAGAAAGAAATTCTTTGATAAGGGCAACAATGGTAAGGGCAAGCCGCTTATCTGTTCCTTTCTGTTTTTCAATGTCATCTTTATTGACCAGTTCAATGTTGAAAGCAAAAACTTTGGAGGCAATGGAAGGATAATCTTTAAAGAAGTAGTCGAAAGAGGCGAAGAAGCAAACGTATTCAATATCCTTGTCGGTGATGAGATAATGATATCCTGGCTTCAGCAAAGTGGTTTTATACGGTTGCAAACTTGTAGCCATATTTATCTTTAAGTTCCTGAAAGGATACGCCGCTCTGAATGGCATCACGTATAAATTGCTGGTCGGCTATTACCTGCTGAAATATTTCTACATTGGTCATAGGTTTAGCTTTTGTCCTGCGTGTAGAACGCACTGTCTTTTTTGCTTTAACAGAAACCGAAGGCATAAAAATTATTTAGTGCAATTTACAATTTTGTACTGAAAAAAATATTGAGCTCCCGGGTATTGACATTTATTTCTCCTCGCTATCATCAGTCAATTCAAGATAAGCAAGCACCATCTCGCTAAGCCATTTATTCTTTTTGTTTACCAGTAAACTGCTGTAGATGAACATACCTCCTGCGTTGAAATTGCTTGTTACCTTTATCACATGGCTTGAAGGATGATCGTAGTAATCAAACAAGCTAAGAAATTTTTTTGACCTTGCAATTTCCCTGCCGTCAGAATTGTCGCAGACGTATACAACAGCATTGATTTCGGATAAAAGAAAATCACCAACAATCTTAATGACAGTATCGGCAATTCTTTTATCCGTTCCTTTGCGGACTGGCTTACCCTCATTGGAGATAAGTTTTAGATTAAATGAAAAAAATTGGGAGCGATGTCAGGTTGTGAAGCAAAATACTCAGCATAAGATATAAAATAACATTGATACTCATCGCCGGCTTCTGTAGTAAAAAGAAACGTTAGATCATTTAACCGGTAAAAGTTATAGGCGTGCAAAACGATAGCCATGTGTTTTTTCCAGTTGTTTTAAAGGAATACCCTGTTGCAATGCTTCGCCAATTATTTTTTGATCGGCCAGCATCTTTTGTACCATTTGCAATTTAGTCATAGGCTTCACCTTGGGCTTGCTGCGTTTGGAACGCACAGTTTTTTTCGTTGTAACATTTGCTGAAGGCATAAGAAAATATTTATTGCAATTTACAAAATTAATTACAACAACAGTGGTTCTGTCAATAGCAAAACGAACACATTACCCTGCTTCCGCTTCTCTTACTCACAACAGTTTCAAAACCAATGAAAAAAGTTTGATGGCTGCAATTATAAAATGTTTGCTAATATTTTTTGTTTATAAAAATATTTATTGCAGGAAGTATGGGTCAGTAATAAATTTATTTTAATAATAAGCCTCACACAATTATTAGCTTAATTTGCGGCAACAAAATCTAAGTTTATGCCTGTAAAAAATTGCTTCAGCATACTGCTGTGTTTCATTGCGCTTTCTGTTTTTGCACAAAATAAAAATGGCCTTGTAAGCGGCCCCTGGGCGGGCAATGTAGAATATCGGAATGCCACCGTGTGGGTGGAAGTATCGCCTGCTGTAAAAAATGTGGAAGTAAAATATTTCCCAAAAAATACACCTGCTTTATTTAAAACAATAAAATATGCCGGCGTCCTTGGCAAAGATTTCAATGCATTAAAAATTGAGTTGAACGGACTGGAGATAAATACTACTTACGTTTACAAAATCATTGTTGATGGTAAAATAATTGATCCGAAATTTGCCACCAGCTTTACCACCAAAGAATTATGGCAGTGGCGCAAACCTGCGCCAGACTTCAGTTTTCTTACTGGCAGTTGTGCTTATTTTAATGAACCAAAATTTGATCGTCCCGGTAAACCTTATGGCGGCGATTCTTCTATTTTTGAAACTATGGCTAATACGCCGGCGGCTTTTCATGTATGGCTTGGCGATAGCTGGTATACAAGAGAAGTGGATTACGGCACGGCATGGGGATTGAATTATCGGGCCAGCAGGGACAGAAGTTTGCCCGTGCTGCAAAGATTTATGGCCAGCATGCCGCAGTACGCCATTTGGGACGATCATGACTATGGCCCCAATGATATGGGTAAAAGTTATATTCTTAAAGACGACAGCCGCAATGTATTTATGAAGTACAGTTGCAATCCATCTTATGGTGAAAAAAATGAAGGCATTTATTCAGTAATCAGCTACAGCGATGTAGATATATTTTTAACAGACGATCGCTATTTCAGAAGCGAAGATGGTATGCCCGACAGTGTGGATGGTAAACCAAATGAAAGCAAAACTTATTTTGGAAAAATGCAGATGGACTGGTTGAAAAATGCATTGCTTTTCAGCAAAGCCACTTTTAAAATTATTGCCACCGGCGGGCAGGTGCTCAATCCGTTTTCTGATTATGAGTGCATGCGTTCTTACAGTGCAGAATACAATGAATTGATGAGTTTTCTATCGGCAGAAAAAATAAGCGGCATACTTTTTTTTACCGGCGACCGGCACCACAGCGAAGTGATAAAGCAGGACAGGCCCGGCTTGTATCCGTTGTATGATGTTACCAATTCGCCCTATACTTCTGGTGTGGGCAGAGTACGTGGCGCCGAACTTACTAATCCTGCGAGGATACCCGGCACATTGGCAGAGGCACAAAATTTTACAAAAGTTACTGTGAGCGGCAAAAAAAATGAACGGGTGATGCAGGTGGAATTTTTAGGCATTAAGGGAGAAAGGCTCGGCCAATGGCGCATTACAGAAAGAGAACTGAAGAATGCAACTGCCGATAAAATCAATAAAGAATAATTGGCAGCCTCTATCTTTGCCTGATGACTTCTCAATCCTTTACATACAATAAGGCCCGTGTAATACAGGCATTGAGGTATCATTTTATTACAAGAAAAGAAATAAAACTGATGCTGATACTGGTTAATGTTTTTTCCATTTTATCCGCAGCATTATTTTTTTTTAAAAAAATTTCTCCCATAGCTTTTTTAATCAGTGCCTTGCTGTGGTTTGGTATGATGATAACTTTTTGGTTTGTCCTGCCCATGGTTATCTATAAAAAATCTGCTACGTTTAAAGATATGTTTACGGTGAATTTGTCGGATGCGGAATTTTCTCTTACAACAAATAGAGGAGGACGTAGCTGGCCCTGGAAATCTTTCAGCACATTGATGGAAAGTCCCCATTTTTTTCACCTGTATTTTGACAGTCGATCTTTTTTTATTGTACCCAAAGAGGCTTTTGAAACTACTGCATTACAGGAAGCAAGAAGACTGCTGAAGGAAAAAATAAAAAAATAAATAACAATTACGCTACTGCAATAGTAGATATCAGTCAATGTATCAAAGCCTTTTTTCCATCACATGATGGTCCAGGTTTATCTCCGTAAATTTTTCGCCTTTTACTTTGTAGCCATACTTTTCATAAAAGCCAATGGCACTATCACGGGCATGCATCATCAATAATTTATATCCCCTGTCCCTTGCAATGTTTTCTGCAAATGCCATCATGGATTCGCCAATACCTATGCCTTGTTTATTTTTTTGCACAGCCATCTGCCGCAGTTTGCCGCACTGGTTATCTAGTTTGGTAATAAAGCAGCAGCCAATCAATTTATCATCATCAAAAGCGCCTATTAAAATATCATCTTTTTCTCTATCCAGTTCTTCGGGTGAAAAACTTAGCCCAATTGGCTTGCGCAATACTTCATTGCGTAACGCAATCATGTGCTCATACTCCTTGCTGCCGTGGTATATTTGTTTTAATGCCATAGTAACATTCTTTAAAAAAAGCTGTGGGAATTCTTCTGATTGAGTGACAATATACAGATTTTTTCAGTCGAAAAAATCTGCCTTAGCAAAAATGCCAACGGATAATTGTAAATAAAAAAACGGCGGCTGATTAGGCCGCTGTGTAATAAGGTATCTCCGGTATTTTATTGTTTAATAATTCTTACATTTTCTGTTTTATCTCCTGTTACTATCTGCAGAATATAAGCACCTTTTGTAATACCTGCTGCAGCAGGTACCAATAAGGTGTTGTTTCCTTTTTGTACCCGTACCGCATTTTCTGCCACTGTCTTCCCTTCCATATTTATCAGCTTAATTTTTATCACTTCATTCGTATTACTTTGTACAGAAGTATTTAATTGTGTGCTGTAAGGGTTGGGCCATGCTTTTATTGTACTGGCTGCTGCGGTTGTATTTAATTTCAGCATTAACACTGTAGAATATTTTGATTTGCCATCTACATCTACCATCTTAAGCCTGTAAAACACATTGCTGTTTTGATAAAAGAAAAGGTCATCTGTAGTTTCATAATCAGCACCA
>JAYWIB010000656.1:0-6794 GCA_043789265.1 Chitinophagaceae bacterium | reverse complement strand
TTTATTATTTCCGGTACAGAAAAAATGTTTTACTATCTGCCAAATCTCCGGCTTCTTCTGTAAGGGAAGAGAAATTAATTAAATCCAGAAACGTTCTCAGCTTTTCGCATGAAATAGTGGAAGCTGACTAATCACTTTTCTCTTTTTGCATCACTTTTTTGCTGAAGTATTTTTTATAACGGTAATCAATCCAGGCTATAATTTTATTCGTAAAGATTCCAGTTACCTCTGTTAAAATCATTCTGTCATTTATAATTTACCGGAGGCCGTTGCTTTTCATTCTTTTCTTTAGATTTGCAACCACTTAATAAACATCTATTATGTCAGAAGAATCAGACCTGATAAAAATGGAGACGGAAGACTCCATGAAAAAAGCCATCAATCATCTGGAAGCAGAGCTGGTAAAAATAAGGGCAGGCAAAGCCAATCCAAATATGCTGGATGGTATTTATGCAGAGTATTATGGCAGCCCCACTCCGCTGGCGCAGATTGCCAATATATCTATACTGGATGCCCGTACCATTTCAGTACAGCCGTGGGAAAAAAATATGCTTCAGCCAATTGAACGGGCCATCATTGCCAGCAACATCGGCATCAATCCGCAGAATGATGGAAATTTCATCCGCCTTTTTCTTCCACCGCTTACAGAAGAAAGAAGAAAGGAATTGGTGAAAAGGTGCAACAGTGAAGGAGAAAATGGCAAAGTATCTGTACGCAACATTCGCAGGGAGGCCATTGAACAAATAAAAAAATTACAAAAAGAAGGATTAAGTGAAGATGCCGCCAAAGATGCAGAAACAGATGTACAGGAACTTACCAACCGTTTTATATCCTTAATAGAAAAACATCTGGAGGCTAAGGAAAAAGAAATAATGGCGGTGTAATCAATCGTTCATAAAATGGCGTTAGTCTTAAAATCATTTTGATAAGTAAGATCTATTTTTTGCAGATGCGTCATTGCAGGTGTTAATTTATGCCGCCTTGTTTGTTATCATTATTTTAAAAAAAGCTGTGTATTACTTTTTAAACGTAAACGCAATTTTTAAAAGTCATTTGCTGGTAAAGAGTTTTAAAATGAAAAACATTTTTATTCACCACGTTTTTTTCTGGTTAAAAAACAGCGGCAGCGAGGAAGCTATACAGCAACTTGCTGATGGCCTTACAAAATTATCTGCAGTACAAACCATAAAAAAATTTCACATCGGCCAACCTGCTGCTACCAGCAGAAGCGTGGTGGAAAACACGTACGATGTTTCCTGGTGTGTGGAGTTTGATAATGATGCTGACCAGGAGGCGTACCAGGTGGATCCTGTTCACTTACAATTTGTAACTGAGTGTTCGCATTTATGGAGCAGGGTTGTTGTTTATGATTCAGTGAGTATTTAAGGTTGTGTTGTTTTTAATATAGACTCAATCTGATTCAATTCCTCGTGTGAAAAAGAGATGTTTTTTATACTGAGTAAATTATCTTCTAACTGGGTTACAGAACTGGCTCCAATCAATACAGAAGTAATTCTTTTATCTTTCATCAGCCATGCAATGGCCATTTGTGCCAGCGACTGGTTGCGCTGCTGAGCCAGGTTATTTAATCTTTTGATTTTATCTATCATATCAGGAGAAATATCATCATGTTGCAGGGCTCCATTGCTCAAACCCCTGCCCACCCTGGATTCTGCCGGTATGCCTTTTAAATATTTATTGGTAAGCAGGCCCTGCGCCAGCGGCGAAAATACAATGCAGCCCACACCTTCCTCCCCCACCACATCCAGCAAACTCTTATTAAGTGCATTGTTATTGTCTTCTACCCAGCGGACGAACATGGAGTATTTTGGCTGATGAATGAGGCAGGGTGTACCCAACTGTTTCAGCACGGCCAATGCATGTGTAGTTTGCTCTGCATCATAACTGGATATGCCGGCATACAGGGCTTTGCCGCTGCGTACAATATTGTCAAGCGCCATCATAGTTTCTTCAATGGGCGTGTTGGGGTCGGGCCTGTGCGAATAAAAAATATCTACATACTCCAGGTTCATTCTTTTAAGGCTCTGGTTGATACTTGCCGTAAGATATTTTTTGGAACCCCACTCGCCATAAGGGCCTGGCCACATGTAGTACCCGGCTTTGGACGAAACAATCAGCTCATCCCGGTATTGCCCCAATCCATCTTTTAATATTTTACCAAAATTTATTTCTGCTTCACCTGCCGGCGGGCCGTAGTTATTTGCCAAATCAAAATGAGTAATGCCTTTATCAAATGCAGTAAAAATAATTTTCTGCATATTGGCATAGTCATCTACCGAACCGAAATTGTGCCACAGGCCAAGCGAAATGGCGGGCAGCAAAATACCGCTGCGGCCACACCGGTTATACTGCATGTTATCATATCTTGTTGCGGATGCCTTGTACATAAAATTATTTTTATTGATAAACGAATGCAGTTACCACTTTATATTTTTTTTTATAAAATTTATCAGTGCCTGTGCCAGTATTTTTTGTTCTTCTTTGTTGGGATGACCGGGTGTTTCTTTATAAGGCACAAACAATGTAAAAATATTTTTATCATGCATTGCATCCACCGCCGTTTGCACATACGAAGGCCAGGGGGATCCATTTTCTGTAATGCTCATATTGCCCAGCATGCAAATGATTTTTGCCTGCGGATATTGCTGCCTTACTAACTGCACAAAGTTTTTGTATTGCTGAATGATAAAAACACTGTCGGGCGCCTTGCTGCCAAAATTTTTTTTAAATTCTGCATGTTCCGGCATTTTTACCAACCAGTAATCATTCTGCAATAAATTAATCACTACCACATCAGGAATGTACGAAGAAAAACTCCATTTGCTGTTTGGGTTGGTGGCATCAAGGCGGCTGTACATTTCTTTCATTAACAAAGGAAACCAGCTAATGGTAATACCAATACCACTCTTTACCGTGTAGTGTGCCTGTGCATTAAAATGGCGTGCAGTTATGGCAGCATAAGTATTGTAACTGTTTTCAAAAAAGCCAATGCCTAGATCATTTGAATTGTCTTCCACTCCATAACCGCAGGTAATGGAGTTGCCAAAAAATTCTATTTTTCTTGCAGGTTGTTCAGTAGGCGGCAGCAGGATTGCTGCATTGCTGAATACAAATCCATAGAAAAAAACTTTGCCTTTGTCCCATGCCGTTCGTTTGTACAGTTCAAGGGTATGTGCAGTGTCTTTAAGATCATTGGCCAGCACATAAGTTTTTACAATCGTATCAAAATGAACAACACGGATAAGCTGACTATCAATAAACACATTGTAATAGTTGGCAGTATCGCTTTCTTTAAATATGCCCGAAATGCCGGTGCCCTTAAAATTTATTTTAACCGCAGTGCCGCTCCACATTAACACTGCAGCATCATTTTTTTTAGCCACCCTGCCTTCGTACACAATATGTGCATCATTAAAAGGAACCGTTATGCTGCGGCTGCAACTGAAAAGAGCAGCCACATAAAACAGTGCAGTGAAAAAATAAATTGTTCTCTTTGTATCATCCGGCATCATGCTTAAAAAATTCCTTAAAATTATTTTACTGTTCATTTTCTAAAGCAGGCAAATGATTTATCTGTTTCAATAAACTGCTGCCGCATTCAAAGGCATGGCAGTAGCTGCCGTTGGTAATAACAATGTAGGGAACCTGTAAAGTAATATTATACCGCAGTGCCTGATCCAATACTTTTTTGTCAAGTGCTGTTTTCATTTCTTTACACTCCACTATCATCCACGGTGTATGTTTTTTATTATACACCACTATATCAAACCGCTTTTTTACATCCCCCAAAAAAATTTCTTTTTCAATTGCAATCAGCGACACAGGGTAATGCATCACCTGCACCAGGTATTGCAAAAAATTTTGGCGCACCCATTCTTCCGGTGTAAGCAGTACCCATTTTTTTCTTGCTTCATCGCATATCCACTCTTTACCGTTGGCTTCCTTTGTTTTAGGATGATAAACGGGGTAATCAATCTTAATCATGCAGCAGCAATAAAAAATTTGTATTTTTATTAAATGCAAAGAAACAGATTTGCAGGGTAATATTTTTTTTACCGTCAAAATATTAAACTGCAAATAATATCAAATAAAATGAAAACAAAAGAAGAAATAGTAGAAAACTGGCTGCCCCGCTATACAGGCGAAAAGTTGGAAAATTTTGGAGCGTATATTTTGCTCACCAACTTTTCTAATTATGTATACATGTTTGCAAAATGGAATAAAGTAAAAGTAGTGGGCAAAGATAAGCCCATGCTTTGCGCCACGGCAGGGGATATTACCATCATCAATTTTGGAATGGGAAGCCCCACGGCGGCCACTGTAATGGATTTACTGAGTGCCATCAAACCCAAGGCGGTATTGTTTTTGGGCAAATGCGGCGGACTTAAAAAGCGCAATAAAATCGGGGATTTGATATTGCCGATTGCAGCGCTGAGAGGAGAAGGTACCAGCAATGATTATTTTCCACCGGAAGTACCTGCCCTGCCTTCTTTTATGCTGCAGAAAGCCATCTCCACCACCATCAGGGATTATGAATGCGATTACTGGACAGGTACTGTATTTACCACCAACCGACGGGTGTGGGAGCATGATGAAGTATTTAAAGAATACCTGAAAAAAGTACGGGCTTATGCCATTGATATGGAAACAGCCACCATTTTTATGGTGGGCTTTTACAATAAAATTTCCACCGGCGCACTGCTGCTTGTCAGCGACAGCCCCATGGTTCCTGAAGGTGTAAAAACAGAAGCAAGCGATAAAAATGTTACCTCACTTTTTGTAGAGCGGCATTTAAAAATTGGCATTGATTCTTTAAAGCAATTGATCAATGATGGTTTGACGGTGAGGCATTTGCAGTTTTAACTGCTGCTCTGTAAACGGGAACTTAGGTAAAACAGTTTTAAAACCGATCTGCGTTAATAAATTTATTTTTTACCAGGCATATATTTTCATTTCAGCATCGTTGCGTCGCACTCTTGTACAGCATCACATTTTTCAGCACAGCATGAACAAGCATTTCTCTTATCATCAACTTCTCTCTTTCACAAAAAATATTTTCTTAAAAATAAATTGCAGTGAGGCGGATGCGGATACTGCCGCCAAAGCTTTACTGGCAGCAGATTTAAGAGGTGTAGACAGTCATGGCATTGCGAGGCTTGGCGGTTATGTACGGCTGTGGCAGGCGGAAAGAATAAATGCCCGGCCGGTAATAAGCATTGTACATGAAACACCTTCCACTGCTGTAGTGAATGGAGACAAAGGATTGGGCCTGGTAGTAGCGCCTGCTGCCATGCAGGTGGCCATTGATAAAGCGAGGCAGGTGGGTACGGGCTGGGTAAGTGTACAAAACAGCAATCATTTCGGCATTGCAGGTTACCATGCGATGATGGCGCTGGAGCATGATATGATTGGCATTGCCATGACAAATGCTTCAGCAACGGTTGCTCCTACATTCAGCAAAGAAAGATTGCTTGGCACCAATCCCATCGCTGTTGCCATTCCTGCCGGTAATGAGCAGCCCTTTGTTGCCGACTTTGCCACTACTACTGCTGCCAATGGCAAACTGGAAGTGCTGCAAAGAAAAAATTTGGATGCTCCTCACGGTTGGGTACAAACGAAAGATGGAACCCCTTCCACCGATGCGAATGAATTAAAAAAAGGTGGCGCCATGCTACCCCTCGGTGGCGATTATGAACACGGCAGTCACAAGGGTTATATGCTGGGCGCTATGGTAGATATTTTTTCAGGAATACTCAGCGGCGCCAATTTTGGCCCCTGGGTGCCACCCTTTCCTGCGTACCTGCCCATGCCAGAAAACCAGCCGGGCAAAGGCATTGGTCATTTTTTTGGCGCCATGCGTATAGATGCATTTCGCCCTGCGGCCGATTTTAAAAAAGATATGGATATATGGATACTACGCTTCAAATCTGCCGCCACCGCAGATGGCTTTGAACGTGTGCTGATACCGGGTGAACCGGAAAAAGCCGTGGAAAAAGAAAGAATGGAACATGGCATTGAGCTGATGGATGCAGTTATTAACGACCTCACGGTGCTGGGTAAACGCTTTGATATTTCTTTATAAAACCGGATGCTAAAAAACTTCATTGAGGTTAATAACTAATTCAGGAAAAATTGCCGGTGCCAGTTGCTGAGTTTTGGAAAAACTGTTGATGTATTCATATTTACCTTCTTTAAGCACATACTGGTTGATGACATTGCTGTCAGGAAAAACCACCCAATATTCTTTCACGCCGTTTTCTTCATACAGGTTGTACTTTTCATTCAAATCCTTTTTGGAAGATGCAGGCGACAAAATTTCTATAATCCAGTCCGGAGAACCGATACAACCTTTTTCATCAATTTTGTTTTCATCGCAAATAACACAGAGATCGGGCTGCACCACAGTATATACATCGCTGTCGTTCGTGCCGGTCTTTATTAGCCGGACATCAAAAGGAGCAAAATACATGGAGCATTTTTTACCAAAAAAATGATTGGAAATAATCCTGCTAAGTCCTGCTAAAATACGCTGGTGCCTTTCGGCAGGTGCAGGCGATAAAATAAACAGTTTCCCTTTTATCAGTTCCACCATTTCTTCCAGCCGCCAGGTAAGGTAATCCGCATAAGAGTAAGTTCCTTTCTTATCGAGTTGGTCAATATGTGTAATCATGATCGCTGCTTTATAATTAAAAATACAAAATAGTTTGCTCTTAAATAACTGCGTAAATGATTGGGTATTTATATTTTTCGAATCACTTTTAAAATTATTGTTG
>JAYWIB010000655.1:0-6804 GCA_043789265.1 Chitinophagaceae bacterium | reverse complement strand
AAGCGTGGAAAGCCTGAGCGGCGATTACCTTCGTTTCTTTGGTAACAAAAATAATGTAACACCCTATTTAGATTCGCTGATACCGCACAGTTTATTCTTTAGTAATTTTTATGCATCGGGTACACGAACGGTAAGAGGGTTAGAGGCATTATCATTGGCAATACCGCCTACACCCGGTCAGTCTATAGTACGGCGGCCCGATAATGAAAATTTATTTAGCATGGGCAGCGTACTTAAAGCTAAAGGATATGATGTAAGATATATTTATGGGGGCAATAGCTTTTTTGATAATATGGGATATTTTTTTGGACATAATGATTATACTGTACTGGATAAAAGAGACATTCCTCAAAAGTATGTACATCATACAACCGCATGGGGCATAGATGATGAGGGCACTTTTGATTATACGCTTGAGCAATGTGATAAAAGTTATAAAGAAGGAAAACTATTTTTTAACCACATAATGACGGTTAGCAATCACCGGCCATACACCTACCCCGAAGGAAAAATAGATATACCGCCATCAGCACAAACAGCAGAAGGTGCAGTTAAGTATACAGATTATGCCATTCATGAGTTTTTAGAAAGTGCGGCCCGCAAGCCCTGGTTCCATCGAACATTGTTTGTAATTGTTGCTGACCATTGCTCCCGTAGCGCCGGCAAAACTGATCTGCCTGTTAATAATTACCACATTCCCTGTTTAATATATGCCCCTGAACTAATTCAGCCGTTGATAGAAAAAAAACTGAGCAGCCAGATAGATTTAGCACCCACGCTGCTTGGCCTGCTAAACCTGAACTATACCAGCCGCTTTTTAGGGTATGATTTATACAAAATAAAACCTGGCAGCGAAAGAATTTTTATAAGCACTTATCAAAATCTCGGTTATATCCGGGATGGTAAAATGGCCGCATTGTCTCCGCAGCAAAAAGTAATATTTTCCAGACCCGATTTTATAACCGGAACAGCTACAAATATGCCTGATTCAGATACACTTTTGGGGGAGGCAATTGCCTGGTATCAGGGTGCGAACTATCTTTTTAAATCGGGAAAGTACAGCAAATAAACTCCTGCGGCAGCAAAGCTTAACTCTTTAGAAACAAGTAGGTTAACGCGGTAAATTTTGTATTTTAAACACTTGAGACGTAAGGGCGGTTTACAAATAATAGTAAAAAAAGTTGTATGAAACTTATTTACCCCTTATCTTCGTTTCGGTTTTTCATAGGATATTGGATTTTAAAGCGGGACTAGATTTCTATCTTGGTCCCTTTTTTATGCATATATCCTGGTAAAACAATGTGGGAAGTTTTTGTAGAATGATTGCGTTTCATTAAAACTATATGTATTTTTTTTAATCACCCCTTTTTTAAATTAGAGGATTAACTCCTTTTTCTCACCATTTTCTGTACATACTCTGTTAACCCGATTTTTTTATTTTCTTTTATAGTTACGCTATTATCCCGGGGGCAATCTCCATCCAGTTTATCACATTACACTTATTTGTTCAATTCAAATAAAGTAATTTCACCGCCACGTATGCAGTTAAAGAAATCCCTCGGGCAACATTTTTTAAAGGATGAAAACATTATCCAAAAAATTATTGATGAACTGGGCAAAGACCGTTTTGAAAATTTGCTTGAAGTGGGACCCGGCGGCGGGGCATTGACAAAATATCTAATTCAAATTCCCCATATTAATTTCAGGGCCGTGGAACTTGATGACCATAAGATTGCATACCTTAAAAAAACATATCCGGTTTTGGAGGATAAAATAATAGGGCAAAGTTTTTTGGATATTGATGCACCTTTTGATGAACCCTTCACTGTGATTGGAAATTTTCCTTACAATATCTCCACACAAATTTTATTTAAAGTGCTCGACTGGAAAGACAAAGTACCCGCTGTGATTGGCATGTTTCAAAAAGAAGTGGCGCAAAGGGCGGCCAGCAAAGAGGGTAGCAAAGTGTATGGTGTGCTGAGTGTGCTGATACAGGCTTTTTACGAAGTGGAATATTTATTTGATGTAGGCAATGAATGTTTTAATCCGCCGCCAAAAGTGCAGAGCGGCGTGATAAGATTAAGGCGGAGAAAAGATGTGCTGCCAGTGAGAAGCGACCGGGCTTTTATTGTGCTGGTGAAGACTGCCTTTAACCAGCGGCGCAAAACATTGCGTAATGCGGTGAAGAGTTTGTTTACTGCAGAACTTTTACAGGATGATATTTTTAATAAACGGGCAGAGGCATTGAGTGTGGATGATTTTGCGGCGCTCACTTTCAGAATGGGGTAACATAACAGACCTCACAGATTTTAAAAACCTGTGAGGTCTTGCTATAAAAAACTAACAAGCGTTAACTTTTGCTCCTGTAATTGTACTTTTACCACGGATTGTTTGCACCCTTATCATTATCATATTCTGTCGGAAAAGCCCAATAACGGCATACCGCACAAGTGAGATTATTTTTTCTTTTTACTAAATAGAAAAAATAACAGAACAAGTTGACAATGGTGATGACCATAGCTGAAGCAGCCAGTTCCAAAATAAATTTCTTTCTATGAGCCTCACATTGCAAAACAAAGTACGGATTGTAACTGCCGCCTCATTGTTCGACGGCCATGATGCCGCCATCAACATCATGCGGCGCATTATGCAGAGCAAGGGTGCAGAAATTATTCACCTCGGTCACAACCGCAGTGTGCTGGAAATTGTGGAATGCGCCATTGAAGAAGATGTACAGGGCATCGCCATCACCAGCTACCAGGGCGGGCATGTGGAGTTTTTTAAATACATGAAAGACCTGCTGGAGCAGAACGGCTGCGGCCATATCAAAATTTTTGGCGGTGGTGGCGGAACGATTCTGCCAAGTGAAATTGAAGAACTGCATAATTATGGCATCACAAAAATTTACAGTCCTGATGATGGAAGAAGGATGGGGCTGGAAGGAATGATAGAGGATGTTGTAAATACATGCAGCCCCCTCCCGGCCTCCCCCGGTGGGGGAGGTGACCCGGCTCAGTCAGCTTTTTGGAAAGCACCGGAAAAATGGAATGGAGAGCTGCCGCTCGGCGAAGCAAAAGATGTCCGGCGTGTGGCAAGGGCCATTACTTTGGCTGAAGCAGGAATGGATTATACAGCATTAAATGGTTCATATTTAACGGTTGACCATTTTATGGCCGAGCCGATGCTATATGACAAACTGAAAGAATTTGCATTGCACCACCGCCATGAAGGCACAGAAGCAGAAAAAATATTATGGAATATCCTGCGGGGTAAGCAAACAGGATATAAATTCAGGCGACAGCACATCATTGGAAGTTTTATTGCTGATTTTGTTTGTTTGAAAAAAGGGCTGGTGATAGAAGTTGATGGCGGCTATCATCAATTACCAGAAATAAAAATCAGTGATGAAGAAAGAATACAAAAACTTAACGGGTTCGGATTCGAAGTGCTTCGTTTTAAAAATGAAGAAATAATAAACCAGCCCGAAACTGCACTAAACAAAATAAAAGGAAAGGCTTCCCAACTTCCCGATAAAAAAAATATACCTGAAAGTATAGAACTCCCAAAAGCCTTCCCCACCGGGGGAGGTTTGGAGGGGGCTGTTGTTCTCGGCATCACCGGCACCGGCGGCGCAGGAAAGTCTTCTGTTACCGATGAAATTGTCCGCAGATTTTTGAACACCTATGCTGATAAAACAATCGCTGTTATTTCTGTTGACCCATCAAAGAAAAAAACCGGCGGTGCTTTGTTGGGCGACAGGATAAGAATGAATTCCATTTCTTCTCCACGGGCTTACATGAGAAGTTTGGCAACAAGGGAAAGTGAAAAGGCATTGAGCAAATATGTGCAGGAAGCCATTGACATCTGCAAGGATGCTGGTTATGATTTTATTATTCTGGAAAGTGCAGGCGTGGGGCAGAGTGATGCAAGCATTCTGGATTATGTGGATGTAAGCATGTATGTGATGACACCTGAGTATGGCGCTGCATCGCAACTGGAAAAAATAAACATGCTGGACTATGCGGATGTGGTATGCGTAAACAAATTTGACAAAGCCGGTGCACTGGATGCACTGCATGATGTACGCAAGCAATACAAACGCAACCACAGTTTGTGGACGGCAAAGGATGAAGAACTGCCCATTGTGGGAACCATTGCTGCACAGTTTAACGATGCCGGTGTGAATGAACTGTTTGAAAGGCTGATGGAAAAAATTGCTGACAAATGCGGCGTAAAATTTCATGGAGAAATAGAACACCATGCACATATGAAAGATACGGCCAGTCAGTCAACCATCATTCCGCCAAAGAGGGTGCGGTACCTGGCAGAGATAGCCGAAACGATTGCTGAATATAACCGATGGGTGGAAGAACAGGCGGCTATCGCAACAAAAATGTATCAATTGAATGGCGTGATAAAAATGGGGGAAGATAATAAATGAGAACACCAGTAAAAAAATATAACCAGTGGCTGGTAGAATTAAAAAACAATATTCACCAGAGCCGTTTGCAGACTGCATTGAAGGTAAACAATGACATGCTTATCCTTTACTGGTATATTGGCCGGCAACTGATACAGAAAATTGATGAAGACGGATGGGGTGCTAAAATTATTGAGAAGCTTGCGGTGGATTTGCAAAAAGAGTTCCCTGATGCACAGGGCTTTTCTGTCAGAAGCCTTAAGTATATGCAGAAATTTGCTGCAACTTATCAGGATTTGCTAATTGTGCAGCAACCTGCTGCACAATTGAAAAACGATAAAAGTAACTTAGTGCAACAGCCTGTTGCACAATTGCACAATGGTAAAAAGAAAATTACGCAACAGCCTGTTTCGTTAATTGGGAAAAACAAATTAGTGCAACAGCCTGTTGCACAATTACAAAATGACAAGAATAAAATTACGCAGCAGCCTGCTGCGTTAATGGATGAAAACACAATTGGGCAACAGCCTGCTGCCCAATTTGGAAATAACATCTATGTTCTTTCAAACCTTTCGCTGGTGAGCATTCCATGGGGGCATCATGTAACATTGATGGATAAAATAAACGATGCTGAAGAACGCCTTTGGTACATTAATAAAACCATTGAAAACAACTGGAGCCGTGCAGTTTTGAATTATCAAATTGAAACAGATTTATATCAGCGGCAACACAAAACAAAAAAAACTTCCAACTTTCATTTAACACTGCCTAAGCCGCAGGCCGACCTTGCCAACCAGATTTTGAAAGACCCCTATGTGTTCCGGTTTTTTGAACTGGCAGAAAATGCAACAGAGAAAGATTTGGAAAATATGCTCATCAAACACATCCAGGAATTTATTATGGAGCTGGGTGCAGGTTTTGCATTTGTGGGCAGGCAGGTAAAGTTTGTGCCGGTAAAAAAAGAATATTTTGTTGACCTGCTCTTCTATCATTTGTTCCTGCGCTGCTATGTGGCCATTGATTTAAAGATGGATGAATTTGAAATGGAGCACACCGGAAAGATGGGCGGCTATCTTTCTATGATAAACAAAAAGCTGCGGCATAAAAGCGATAACCCTTCAGTGGGCATCATTCTCTGCGGCTCCAAAGACAATGTGGAAGTGGATTATGCTTTAAGCGGCATCAATCATCCCATTGGTGTAAGTGAATACAAGTTCAGCAAATCACTGCCCAGGGCATTTAAAGACAAACTGCCTTCTGCCAAACAACTGCAGGATGAAGTGCGGCGCTTCCTGAAAAAAATAAATACATCAAAAAGAAAATAACGCAGCTATGTACAGCACAGAACTGAAAAAGAAATACAACGAACTGAAAGAACAGCTTCATCCCGATACAAAAAAACTGCTGGAGCAATGGGCGGCATTGCAAAAGCAGTATGAAGGCGATGTATTTGAATTTGATGTGAGGGGAAAAAAAATAACACAGGAACTTACCTATAGATCATTAAGCGGAACAAAAATCAGCAAAGTATATCTCCCCAAATACAAAGACTGGGGCGACATTCTCAAATGGCAACTGCAGGAAAATGTACCCGGCGAATTTCCCTTCACCGCCGGTGTGTTTCCATTAAAACGTGAAGGAGAAGACCCCACAAGAATGTTTGCCGGCGAAGGAGGCCCCGAAAGAACCAACAGGCGTTTTCACTATGTGAGTTTGGGGCAGCCTGCAAAAAGATTATCAACTGCATTTGATTCCGTAACACTCTATGGCGAAGACCCTGCACACCGCCCTGATATTTATGGCAAGGTCGGCAACAGCGGCGTAAGCATCGCAACGGTGGATGATGCAAAAAAATTGTACAGCGGGTTTGATTTGTGCGACCCCAAAACATCCGTAAGCATGACCATAAATGGCCCGGCGCCCATGCTGCTGGCATTTTTTATGAATGCTGCCATTGACCAACAGTGTGAAAAATATATTATCGAAAACAACTTAAGGGAAGAAGTAAATAAACTCATCGAATCAAAATTTGATATAGACACATTGCCACGCTATGTGGGCACAGACGGCAAACCCGTGCATCCAAAACTCATCAATAAGTTAACAGAGTCTCAAAAAGCCTCCCCCACCGGGGGAGATTTGGAGGGGGCTTTTCTTCCGGAGGGAAACGACGGCCTTGGTCTTCGCTTGCTCGGCCTCAGCGGCAAAGATGTGCTGCCCGCTGATGTATATGAAAAGATAAAAGCAAAAGCTTTGGCTACCGTGCGTGGCACAGTGCAGGCAGATATTTTAAAAGAAGACCAGGCACAGAACACCTGCATCTTCTCCACCGAGTTTGCATTGAAGCTGATGGGTGATGTGCAGGAATATTTTATCAGCAACAA
>JAYWIB010000654.1:0-1946 GCA_043789265.1 Chitinophagaceae bacterium | reverse complement strand
GGTTTTATACAGCCACAATGGTAAAAGTGTAAAACCTGCTACGAATGTACACATTGTTAACTATACACCAAATTTATTTTTCGGTTTAGTATGATTGTGCAAAACTTTGTTTACAAATATTTAAAAAGGTGCAGGGTGGCATGAGCAATCTTTATGAAAGCGCTGCCACGAATAACACAAATTAACACGAACCACCAGGCGCAGGACTCCGTCCTGCTGCCGTTCGTTACTAATCTGCAATACTGCCGTTCGTTACTAATCTGCAATATCTTAAAATGTCAACAGCCGCAAGCCTCCTGCTCGCTGCCATTCGTTACTTGTCAGCAATTATTGAAGTCCACAACATTGCGAAAAAAAGTAACAACAGGAACAGGACAGAGTCCTGCACCTGTGTGATGTTTTTTGTATGTACTCCCTGCCCATGTGCGGCAGTACAAAGCAAATTTCCTGCTGCGAAAAAATTATCCGTACAACAATAGTAGTTCTTCTGCTTACTAAAGTGCATTGCCATTGGGAAAATTGTTTTTGTCATATGCATAAATGTTTTCTGCATTTGTGCCACGGGCATTGTCTGTTATACAAAAGGCAAAATCTGCTTCATATTGTTTATATGCAGCAGGAAAAATCTTTTTGTCATATGCATAAATGTTTTTTTCAAATTCAAAAATTGTCTTTAGCAGTTGTGCCAGAGGCATTGTCTGTTATACAAAGAGCATTGTCTGATGCATATGGCGTATATGCAGCAAGAAAAATCTTTTTGCTGACTGGAAAAATGTTTTCGCTGACTGGAAAAATGATTTCGCAGTGGGGAAAATTGTTTAATGCTTGTTATTACATGCCCTTGTCAGGCGTAGCTCCTCTGAAATATCTTGAAATGTTCGATTCATTATTTACTTCTAAATTCTGGGTAGGGCACAGCTGCCGTTCGTTACTTATCTCCAATATGTTGAAATATTCCGTTCGTAACTTATTTCCAATATTTTGGAATGGCAACCATTGCGATTGTAAGTAACGGCAGTGTACAGGACGAAGTCCTGCGCCTGCGGCCGTTCGTTACCCACAAACGCAGGACTCCGTCATGCTGCCTTTCGTTATTATTTCCCATATTTTGAAATGTTCCAACACCAGGTGAAGGACTCTGTCCAGATGACGATCGTTAGTTATCGCCGTTGGTTAATTATCTCCAATATTTTAAATTTTAGATTCGTTAGGTACCTTATGCCACGGGATTGGGAAGAAAAATGTAAGTTTGATAAAAACAAACAAAATGAAAGTTGTTTCTATACGGCGCCAGTTGCAGGATTTTATAGCAGTGGCGGAAGAAAAAAAAGTGAAAGCCATCTACACCATCCTTGAGGAAGACATTGCACAAAGCGCCGGGTATAGTGAAGATTTTAAAAAGGAACTGGACAGCCGCCTGGAATATTATAAAAAAGGTGGTAAAATGGTAAGCCCTTCTGGGATGGAAAAAAATATAAAGCGGATACTAAAATCAAATAAAGCAAAGTGAGTTACCGCTTTGTATACGACCCAAAAGCAGCCAGTGAATATGCAAATGCTCTGGAATGGTACAGGCATAAAAGCGAAAAGGCGGCGGAAGGGTTTATTGCGGCAATAAAAAACTGCATTTTACTTATCTGCAGCAAACCAGCACGGTGGCGAAAAACATACGGGGATTTCCGGGAAATAAATGTAAATAAGTATCCTTACCTTATTGTATATTATACAGATGAGAGCACCGGCACTGTTATCATTATTTCCGTACATCATGCCAAACGGCATCCTGAAAGAAAATACAAAAATCAGGCATAAGGGCGAATTGGCTTTACCGCTATCAGGCGCAGGACGCTGTCCTGCTGCCGTTCGTTACTTATCTCCAATATGTTGAAATATTCCGTTCATAACTTATTTCCAATATTTTGGAATGGCAACCATTGCGATTGTAA
>JAYWIB010000653.1:0-1947 GCA_043789265.1 Chitinophagaceae bacterium | reverse complement strand
TCAAATCTGTTTATTTTTTGTGTTGAGTATCACTCAAAAGCTCTTTTAGTAAATGTTGCACAGTACCTCTCCGCCCACATTCTGCGCCTTTGCTTCTTTATCTGTCATCACACCTTTAGAGGTAGAAATGATGGCAATACCCAATCCATTCTTTACTCTTCTAAATCCATCTGGCTTTGCATATGTACGCAATCCCGGGCGGCTGATTCTTTCAAGACTTTGTATCACCGGCAATTTGGTGGAAGCATCATATTTCAATGCAATTTTAATAACACCCTGTTTGCTGTCGTCTTCAAATTTGTACTTAAGGATGTAACCCTTATCATACAAAATTTCGGTGATGCGTTTTTTTAAATTAGATGCAGGTATTTCCACAATGCGGTGGTTGGCCATTTGTGCATTGCGAATTCTTGTAAGAAAATCTGCTATCGGATCAGTTACCATTGTTATTTCAATTAGTTGTTTAAATAAATTTTGTTCAATGCGATATCCTTTGTTCTCATTTATGGGTATTCCCTATCAGGAGATGGGTACTACCAGCTTGCTTTTGTTACGCCTGGTATTTTACCTTGCGAAGCCATATCCCGGAACATGTTTCTGGATAAACCAAAGTGCCTCATATATCCTCTTGGGCGGCCAGTAAGCTGGCAACGGTTGCGGAGTCGTACAGGTGATGCATTTTTCGGTAATAAATCAAGCGCCTTATAATCCCCTGCGGCTTTAAGTGCTTTTCTTTTTTCAGCATATTTAGCGGTCATTGCCTCCCGCTTTCTCTGCCTGGCTTCAACTGATTTTTTTGCCATGTTTTATTTTTATTTATTTATATCAATGTTAGTGGTGGAATATACTTAGCAAATAAGTGCTGGCATTATTTCTTCACATTTTTAAAAGGCATACCCAATTCTTTAAGCAATTCAAATGCTTCTTCATTGGTACCTGCCGTTGTTACAAAAGTGATATCCATACCGGTAATTTTATTTACCTTATCAATATCAATTTCAGGAAAAATGATTTGCTCAGTAATGCCCAGTGTATAATTTCCACGGCCATCAAAAGATTTATCGTTTACTCCTTTAAAGTCACGCACACGTGGAAGAGATACTGATACAAATCTGTCTAGAAATTCAAACATTTTAACTCCACGCAGTGTAATCCTTGCCCCAATCGGCATGTTCTTACGCAGCTTAAAGTTTGAAATATCTTTTTTACTCATAGTAGGGACTGCCTTCTGGCCGGTAATATTACTTAATTCTTCTACTGCAATATCCACCAGCTTTTTATCTGCAACCGCACCATTAACGCCGCGGTTAAGGCAAATTTTTGTAAGCTTTGGCGCCTGCATTACAGTTTTGTAACCAAATTTTTTCATTAAAGCAGGTACTACTTCTTTAGAGTACTTGTCTGCTAACCTCGGAGTGTATTTAGTAGTTGCCATTATTTTATAACCTCCCCTGATTTTTTTGATGTTCTGATTAATTTACCGTTTTCCCTGGTACGCTTCACTTTAGTAGGTCCGCCTGATTTTGCATCCCAAAGCATTACATTGGAAATAGCTATCGGCGCTTCCACTTTAACAATGCCACCTTTAGTATTTTGAGAAGTGGGCTTGGTGTGTTTGTTAACAATGTTAACGCCTTCCACCAGCACACGTGCTTTGTCAAGTATTACTTCCATTACCTTACGTGGCTTTTTCAAATCTTTATCCTCACCGGTAATAACCACCACGGTATCGCCCTTCTTAATGTTAAACTTCGGTTTAAATCTTGTACTCATATTATTATTCAATTTGCAAATTTGCAAATGTGCTTATTTGCAAATTTTTTTAATTTAAAATTACAATACCTCTGGTGCCAGTGAAATAATTTTCATGTATCCTTTGTCCCTCAGCTCTCTGGCCACCGGTCCAAAAATACGTGTACCCCTTGGCTCGTCAGAATTGTTCAGCAA
>JAYWIB010000652.1:0-1948 GCA_043789265.1 Chitinophagaceae bacterium | reverse complement strand
ACGAATTTGAAGAACTGGATGGCATAAAGTGCGGCATCGTGGAGAAAAATGTAATGCCGCAGCGTGCCGGATTTTTAAAAAAAATTTTGGAGCTTAATAATTATACAGTAGTAATGGTGCAGTCGCCGCCGCCAAAAATAGCCGCCGCACCAAAACCCGCCGAAGGCGAAATGCCCGTGGCTGCTGCTTTACCCCCCGCTCCCGAAACATTTACGGTAGGCGTTACTGATTATACTTTTAATGCAATAAATGCCATTTTCGGCAGATTGCTAAAAGCGCCCGGAGGCCATGTGGTAACCCTGGCTTACTGGAAACAGCAGGAGCCTGTAAGCAATGATGAAATACCTTATTTTGAAAAAGATGTATAAACTTTTTACAGGTTATGCCGCGAAAATTTGTAGAACGGTTTAAAAAAATTGATGAAATAATTCAGAATAGATCTTCTGGCACGCCCGCCCAGCTGGCCGCAAAGCTGGATGTATCCGAAAGTACGTTATACGAATTTATTGCAGTAATGAAAGAACTGGGAGCGCCTATTTTATATGACAAATTTCTAAGCCGGTATTATTATGAAGAGCCGGGACATTTTACCATATCTTTTATGATAGAAAAATAATTTTGCACTTCAGCGCATACTCCAGTATTACCGGAGTGGCAGTATGCATATTTGCAATACCATCTGGATTTACTAAACAGCCCGGAGGGATGCGTGGAAATCTTAGAGGGCAGTATACCGGCAGAAAACAGACAAAATTATTAAGTGTATTTTAACCGGCATATTCTAATAAATAAATAAATAAATAAATACTTTGAATTTAAAAATGCGGGATTAAATTACACTTATGAAACTGAATAGCTGCTGGCACGTGCCGGCAGTTTTTTTAGCATATCAAACAAAATATATGTCAGAACAAAACAAAAAAATTGCAGTAGCCAAAGGAGATGGAATCGGTACAGAAATAATGAATGCGGTGCTTGAAATTTTTGATGCAGCCGCAGTGCCGCTTCAATATGAGCCGATAGATATGGGCAGGCATATCTACGAAAGCGGGCAGTCCACAGGCATGACGCCTGCTGCCAAAGATACCGTGGAAAGCACCGGCATTTTATTTAAAGGCCCCATGGAAACGCCCAAGGGCAAAGGGATGAAGAGCATCAACGTGACTGCAAGAAAAGTATGGAACACTTATGCCAACAAAAGAGTTTTTAAAACATTGTCCGGTGTAAACACGGTGTTTTCCAAAGCAGGTATACCAATAGACATTACCATTGTAAGAGAAAATATCGAAGACACGTATGGAGGAATCGAACATATGCTTACGCAAGATGTAGCGCTGTGCCGCCGATTTATTACGAGGCCGGGCAGCATGCAGGTACACCGCTATGCGTTTGAACTGGCCCGGAAAAAAAAGGCACGCCGGATTACCTGCGGCCACAAGGCCAACATTATGAAGATAACAGACGGTCTTTTTCTGGAAACGTTTTATGAAGTGGCAAAAGAGTATCCTGACCTTGCAGCGGATGATGTGATAGTGGATGACTTGTGTATGAAGCTGGTGGTGATGCCCAATACATTTGATGTAGTGGTACTGCCCAACCTGCAGGGTGATATTGTAAGCGACCTGTGTGCCGGCCTGGTAGGCGGACTCGGCTTTGCACCTTCAGCAAATATTGGTGATGACATCTGCATCTTTGAAGCAGTACATGGCACTGCACCTGATATTGCAGGCAAAGGCATTGCCAACCCAACTGCATTGCTTATGAGCGGACTGATGCTGCTGCGCCACATTGGCTTTACCACGCATGCTGCCATGATAGAGAATGCGCTGCTGGCCACGCTTGAAGCAGGCATGCATACCGGCGACTTTGGTGATGACAGAAAAAATGCAGTAAATACAAAACAGTTTACTGAAGCCATCATAAAAAATTTTGGCGAAATGCCCATACA
>JAYWIB010000651.1:0-1953 GCA_043789265.1 Chitinophagaceae bacterium | reverse complement strand
CTTTGTAGCATACTTGATTTTGTGGTAAAATGAAAGTATGAAAAAAGGGGCAGCTTCGGCTACCCCTTTTTTATTTATTTTTACCGGACAACAATGATTCGTAATAAGGATTGCCGCTTATTGAGTAAACAAACACAAACGCAACAATCATTGCAAGTACGCCCCAAAATATTCCCTTAACAAGTTTAAATTTTAGTTTTCCCTTATGAGAAAATTGTTCATTGAGATTAGAATTAATTTTAAAGACATTAAAGTTATTGTATGTCTCGCTAATAAAATCATCAATATCGTAGAACTTTCTGTCAATGTCATAACTTGACCTTCCTGTTTTTTTATAAATCCATTTACAAAATGTTAGAAGCGAAGCTGCAATTATAAATAAGAGAAACCAACCGATACCTATGGCAAGGAAAAACACTGTTCCAACGATGAGATAGCCAATTATTTGGTCGCCCAAAGTTTGGTCAGAGGAAAGTTGCCTATGTAGCCATTCTTTCATGATTATTCTATTTTATGTTTTGTACAGTCAAAATATATTGCCACAAAAATAATTGAAGAAACGATTAGTCAATTAGTTTGCTCATTGCTGCGCCATGAAGTTTTCAAGTGTCTCTATGTTTTTTTTCACCTGTGTCATGTCCATAATTTTTGAACCAACCTCAACTGCTTGTCTGTAAAATGGCAAAATAATTTTCGGAAAATTTCTTTGTTTAAATCCATTAGTTTCCGCAAGCATTTTCTTTAAACGAACTTCACCGAATTTTACAAGTAAATGAGTTGCTCTAAAAATTTCATTTGCATCTCGTCTTTCAATTACCTTGTCTACTAAGTTCTGAAATTCCAAATCACTTCGGTTAATGTCTGGTTTGTTCTCATATCTGGAAAGTGATTCTTGTATTTCTATTGTTTCAACATTAGCAAAATTCATTCTGATATTATGTCCTGCCCACATGTCGTATTGTGCATCATACCAAACTCCTGAATCATACCACACATCCAAAAACTGAACTGAATTTTTTATTCTAAACCCTTTCAGTCCGTCCTTTGAACCTAAAATGGTTGCTCTGCAAGGGTTAGGAAATAGAGCATCTACTTCTTTGTCGGCTTTGTATGATGTAAAACTGTCAAAATATAATTTCTTGAATGCGTCAAAGAATAGGATTATGTTTTCAATTTTCAAGAATAAGAAATTTTCTACATTAAAGGAATATTGTCCGACACCATCAATTCTGATTGGTTCAGAATCATGGAGAATAAAATCCTCATCACTCAATGAATATGCAGAATGAAAAAAACTATTTCTAATTTCTTTGAAGTGGTTCTCCTCAAAGAAAGAAATAATATTAGGCTTCCCCGCATCGTCTAATAACTCAACTAAAAAATCCTGTTTCTCACCAATTCCCAAAAGCCGTTCATATTTTTTTGTTTTCCAAAAAAGGTATGAAGAACCTTTATAGCCCAGTTTTATCTTGCATAAACTTCCAAGTATGTTGTAGAAGTCGCTGTTTTCAAAAAATGTAGAATACAGTAGGGTTCCAATTCTCGTCTTTTCCTTTTGTGAAAATTTGTAGTAAAGTTCTTTGTAAAATTCAATAGCATTAAACCACTCATGTAGGTTGGTTGACAACTCTTTTGCACCCATACCTCTATAGTTTATGAGAGACTGCACAAATTCAAATTCCCTTTTTTGCTTTGCTTCGTCAAAAAGTGTTGTCAGTTCGTTAAGCGTATCTTTCATTCTATTTTATTGTTGTCCGAGATAATTTTTAAAATAAGGGTGATTTTTTAGGCCACCCTTTATCATCTTTGTAGTTACCACACCATAAAGAATGATATGAACAAATCTACAGATTTTGTCGGACAGCCAATTTTCTCCCAGCTACTTTCTTTAATAGAAAAGCCCCTTATAAAAGAAACCATCACCGAGCATAAAGCTAACCGTTGTTATAAAAA
>JAYWIB010000650.1:0-1953 GCA_043789265.1 Chitinophagaceae bacterium | reverse complement strand
TATACAGTTTCCACCTCTTCTAATAATGGTATTTCTTTTAGTGGTTCCGGCAATTTTGCTTCTACAGGTGTGCAGAATGTAACGTTAACGGGGAGTGGAACCGCAACTGCTGCAGGGGATTTCACTTATACTTTAACTAATGTCGGGAGCAGTTGCAGTTTTATGGTAACCACTGCGGCTGCAGGTCCTGTTGCAGTTATTTCTTTTTTAGATTGTTTAGGTGCTGTTTCTTCAGGCTCATATACACAGGGTGTGGCTCTAACAGCGACTAATACTATTATTATACCAATAACAGTTACGACAGCTGGCTTTTATTCTGTTAGCACCACCACAGAGAATGGATGTATTTTTGCCGGATCAGGTTCCCTGGCATTAGGCGACGCAACTCTTGAACTTTCAGGAAGTGGAACTCCTGTTAATGCAGGCAGCACTTCTTTTCCAATAGCTTTTGGAGCAAGTAATTGCAGTTTTTTAATTAATTTTTTACTTGCAACAAACCCAGCTACCGATTTTTTAAAATGTACAATTGATGGAGTTGCAAAAACATTTAACGTAAATCTTAGTGGAACTGTTCCCGTTGCTACCGGATTTTCTATTACGGGTAAAGAGTCTTCAGCAGCTAACAGTAGTGTAATGGAATTAGCTTTGGTTAATCTTTTAGGCACTGTAACCGTTGGCACATACAGTTTGAATTCAATTACATCACCATCAGTGGTTTTTTGTTTCCCAGTTTTTGATGATGGATTAGGCACTACCTGGACTCAGAGTATAAATAATCAACCTGGGATCTTCGATATAATTGTTACCGCTAAAACTTCCAATCGTATATCTGGTACTTTTAGCGGCACTCTTTACGAAAATGATGGTGCAGGTCCGGCAGCAAAAGTTTTTACAGATGGATCATTTAGTTTGCCTTACTAGAAAAACTGATATTATTTTTATATAACATTGAGGTGTTGTTAAACAGATCTTTTTTATATTACCCCTTCCTTTATTTCCGCCCACAAATCCCGGTAGCACTGTGCAGCGTAGCTGCTGTTGGCAAATTCCATAATGGGCGCTTTGTGTATGCCCATTTTTTCTACATCAGATAAATAAGGAATATAGTTTTGGAAAAAACGTTTGTCCTTATACAGTTCATCCATTATTTCATTGTGCAGGTTTTTGCGCAGGTCGGCCATGGTAAAAAAACACATCATCTTTTTAATGTCCAGTTCTTTTTCTTTAAAATAATCTTTTACCATGTGATAGGTACGAATGGAAAGCGTGGTGGGAATTACAGGCATCAGTACAATATCAGCAGCATTAAAAATGTTTTCGCTTAAGGCACTTAAGCCGGGCGGACAGTCAATAAATAAAAACTCATATTCTTTATCCAGTTGTTTAATGATGCTTTTAAGCCTGTTCTTGTTACCCTTCATTTCTTCCAGCATAATGTCGAAACTTCTTGCATTGCTGTCGGCAGGTATCACATCCAGCAATTCAAAATCTGTACTCAATATGGCGCTTTCCAGGTCGGCATCTTTTGTTATTAGCTTTTTTATACCCGGGTGCACTTTAGGTTTTACCTTATAATAAAATGATGCTGAACCTTGCGGATCAATATCCCACAACAAAGACTTGTGGCCATCTGCAGCAGCGAGGTAAGCAAAATTTACACAACTGGCGGTTTTTCCTACGCCGCCTTTAAGGTTGTAGAGGGCAATGGTTGTCATATTTTTTATACTTTAAGGGGCTGGTTTTTTTACAGGTAATAATGGTTTGTAATATTGTAGATTCAATTTTGTTGTTTTCCCGGTACACTTCTTTGTACCTGCCTTCCGTTAACCCGTAAGCTATTACCATATTGTCTTCCGGGTCTACAATAAAATATTCTTTTACACCATACTTTTCATACAGATGCAGTTTTGCCCTCAAATCGTAATAAGCATTTGATGGAGACAAAAGTTCAAT
>JAYWIB010000649.1:0-6834 GCA_043789265.1 Chitinophagaceae bacterium | reverse complement strand
TATGTCGTCCAATGTAGTTTTGCGTACCGGGTTAATACCATCATCGCACTGAGATCCATTAGTGCCATTTCGCCATTTGAAACTGCTCTATAAATAATGCTTTATTGCCCACCTGCCAACTATTGTTAACCCAAAAACAAACATATACATTGATAGTGCTGTACTCATATGGAAACCTGTCGGCAAATCTGCTGCCCTACTGGCACAGCCTATAACACCCCCACCCTTTTTTTATCAATCGTTCTATTTTTTCAGTTAACTATACTTTGCAGAAAATACAATTAATTTTCAGTCAGCTAAAATCTCATTAGCACACAAAATGATTATTGGCAGCCTTTAATGTTACTGAAAGTTGCCTTGCCAAAGCCATCAGCATTGTAAACAACAGCAGCGGCAGCATCAGCAGTTATAACTGGCAGTCAAGCACCGGGCAAAATTTTACTGGCAGTAATCCTCTCTTCGTATTTAATACCCATGGCAATTATGCTTCGCAACTAAAAGTGCAAACTGCTTTTGGTTGCAACGATAGCATTAGTAAACCCATAGTTATCAATGCTGCAAAATTACTGCCACTGGCGATACCAGCATACTTATAAATCAACCCTTGCAATTATCTGTAAGTGGTGCTGTTGATTATGTATGGCAGCCTCCCAACTTATTAAATAACGGCGGCAATAACCCTGTATTTAAAACAACTAACAGTGTGTACCCCATTTTAATACAAGGCACTACGGCGCAGGGCTGCAAGGGTACTGCAGCCATCAACATTAGTGTGTATATTATCAAAGCGGGTGTATTATTGCCCCATGCTTTTAGCCCCAATGGAGATGGGTTTAATGATGTGTTCCGGCTAAACTGTGCGGGGCTGCAATCGCTTATTACCTTCCGCATTTTTAACCGCTACGGACAAGCCATTTATGAACAGAGAACATGCAACCGCACTACCGGCTGGAATGGTACATACAAAGAATATTGCAAAACCCCAGAGCATATATTTATCTATGGCAGGGTATTGACTTGAAGAGAAATTATGGAATGGAAGGGAACGGTAATGCTGCTGCGGTGAGGATAGTTACTTACTTTGTAAGCAGCATACTTTTTGCTTATTACTTCCGAGCTTTTAAATTTATGATTTTGCTGTATTGTAATTAATCGTTGGTAAGTGTATTCATCTTGGTGCCCCAATAGTTTTGCGTTTTATTTTTAGCAACAGAATTTTTAATAGAAAAAATAATCACTCCTTTTTGATAAAATATTACTGAATGCGCTTTATCAATGTTTACCGAAAAAGTAAATGGCGAAAGTTTATTAATTTTTACTACAGGGCTGGCAAGCAAACTGTCAACAGCCATATCGGATTGAATAATACATTGCCCACCTGCCAGCGACTTTACAGAAAAGAAATTTGTTTGCCCGTTTTTACGCAAAGCCGATATTAAAAAAGCTCCTTCTGTTCTAAGATTAATGAAAGATGCTTCGGGCCAAACATCCGGTATTGCCGGAAATATTTTTATTATACCGTTATGGCTTTGCAGCAACATTTCATTGAGCGATTTTACAAAAGAAAAAGGTGTTTCAGCACACATGCCCACTTCCCGGTACATGGTATTATCGCCAATGCCCGGCAAATCATAATAGTTTTTACGCCTGGCATATTTAAAATAAGATTGCAAATTTTTATATGCTTCGTTGCCATCCTGCAAATAAGCATAGGCACCGGCAGCCCAACTGTACGACCATGCACTCCTGTCGCTGCCTGATAAATTTGCCCAGTGGCTGATTGATTTACGTATAAGGGCTTCGTTAGCTTTTGTAGAAGCGGTAAATGTGCCTAACGGGTATATCATCATCAGGTGAGAGAAATGACGGTGAGCAGTTTCAAGTGCTACCTCTTTGCCTATCATAAAGCCTGATTCGTTTACCGGATAATCCGCAAGGTGGGCTAATATTTCTTTCCATTGATTTAATAAAGGGTCATTTAATTTTAACCTTATTGCAGAGGTTATGAGTGTTTGCAAACCCCAGCGAAACAATGACAGGTCATAATTACAATCAGCCGCTGCTTTATATTCCGGCGACATGGTTACAGGTAAATGATACTTATTATCAGCCGTTTTAAATGACAGATGTATGTATAAATTGATGCTGCGTTTTAGCAATGGATAAATTTTATTCAGCAACAAACTGTCGTTCATGCTATACCGGTAGTATTGATAATAGTTATGCATTGCCCAGGTAAGGTTGCCGGTTTCCCGGTTGTAAAAAGGTGCCACACTATCATCAGGATTTACTTGGCTCAGCATATCAAAGCTGGTGGCACGACCTATACCTGCCGAATTGGAGCGATATTTAGCAGGTACATTTTGTATGAGGGCATCCTGGTGTTCGTCCAGTGCTGTGCCCAGCGGCACAGCACCCTCAAGATTGTTGGAAGATAACAAATGCCCGTACATCAACTGCGTATTCAGGTTCCACCATATACCTTGCCACACAGTGTGGGCATACCAGGGTCCCATTAAATCCATCATTTGCAAATTACTTCGCATGCTGCTGCCGGTGGTGTATTGTTGTATCCAATAGTAATTATTTATCCTTGTATCAGGTACATCTACAAAAGATTTTTGGTAAAAACTATGCCACCAGTTACGATGCATTGCTAACAGATGGACAGCTTTTTCGGCCAGGCATTTTGACAATATATCTTTCGCCTTAAAATATGGCGCCTTTACAGGATTAGCATACTCTATGGTGGTGTAATAGGTAGTTATATTGGTCTTTCGTTTAGAAGCGCTGCCTACCACAAAATAACTGTTTGAATATTTCAATAGCTGTTGGTGCAGTAAAATATTTTTTACCGTTTGGTGAGTTGCCGGAGGATTTAAATCATATTTTCCTTTTTCCTGAAAGTCCAATGCACCGAGGTCCAGCAGACAGCCTGATATATCTGGAATAAACCGAAAATTCTTTGCGCTTTCATCGCCCCCGGTTTCAATTACAGTAACCATTACCGGTAATACTGCATGGCTGTAATGCCTGATTACAACATTACCTTTATCGGTAATTATTTTACCGATAATTTCTGCATCCCATAAATTGATACGCCAGGTAGTTTTTAAAACTTTACCTGCAGGCTTAAACTCAAAACGGCCAATCTGCATCCGGCTGCGGTAATAGCCTTCAGGCCTGCGGCTGCAGCTATCAGTTATATCTGACCGGTTAATTTCAAATAAAAATTTATTGGTGTCGCCATCAAACCGGTTTTTATGCATGCGGTGCAATACAGTGCCGAGCAGGCCGTTGCCTGTCATTGGGCCATCATAAAAATAGCTGTTAAGTGTGTCCCATAAAGGATCCTGCTGTGCTAAATAATTTTTTAAATTAATAGATGACCGGCTATTTTTTTGAGGAAAACAAAATAAACAGCTAACTAACGCCAGGCCAGCCAACAAATTTGACTTAAAAACAAGCCCTAGTTTTTGCTGGCTGCTACACATTTGTAAGTGATTGAAATAACATTTAAAAATATAAGGCGGGTACTGTTATTGATACACATAGTAACAATGTGGTCAGCTGCATACCTGCTGCACCAGGTGTGCGCAGTGGTACTTATTGCGCTGCTATATAAAAAATTATTGTTTACTAAATTGTTTGCCTGCAGCTTCGCAACCATTGCTGCAGTTGGCTTTTATAAAATAGATGCCGGGAGGTAAAACACTTACATCTATTTTCACCAAATTATCACCAGCCATTACATTGATGGCCTGTCTCTTTATAATTTTGCCAGACACATCAGCAATATTTAATGAAATATTACCGGCAAAAGGGCTTTGCAAAACCACGTTCACCTTATCTTTTGCAGGGCTGGGGAATACTGTTTGCAGGGCAAATACAGAGGAGGAAATACCCTTCACATACATCACAGCGCTGTAAGAAAATTTACCATTTTTATCAATTTGTTTAAACCTGTAATAGCTTCCAATTGCTAATGGTTTGGTATCAGTAAACTTGTATTGCAACTGGTTGCTGCTAAATCCATCTGCCGCCTGAGATTCGATAAAAGCCATCGTTGAAAATATTCTTCCGTCTGCACTTTTTTCTACTTCAAAGCCCTTGCTATTTATTTCGGTTAAAGTTCTCCAGTAAATATTTATTGCAGCACCTTTTCTCTCAGCTTTAAAGTCAGTAAATGTAATGGGGAGAATAAATGTAGGTGTAAATCTGTACAACTGATTGGTGGCCGGCCTTGTCTGGATAGTGCTGTATTCGGTAGTGGTGCTTTGCGTGGCAGAAGATGCACTGCTTGATAGTGACATAAAATTACCCGTACCTGCAGCAGCAAGGCCAATAGATGCGCCACGAGATGCATCCGAACCCACAGAACCTACAAGACCACCTGGTATTTGATCGTATGCAAATTCAACAAGGCCTGTAGTTTCGTAAAGTTTTACCTGCATATTTAAAGAAGGAGTAGGTGTGGGATTACTATAATCCCAACCGATAATCATATTATTCCACTGTAAGGTAAAAACCCTGTTGGGAGCGGCTCCTGTGGTTAAATAAGATATTTCGTTAACGGTAGCATACTTTGTATCTTCCCAAAAAGGAGCCAGTATGGGGCGAAGGCCAGGCAGTAAATCTTTAAGTCCGTTTGTGTAAGCATTGTTGGCCTCATCTTCTGTAGTGAGTTGTCCAAAATAGGCAAACCCATTGGCATTTACACCGATAGCAGAATACGTTGTGCCGTTGTAATTAAAGTTAAAACCAATGGGTATATTATTTTGAAATCCTTCTTCCTGAGCACCGTATCCGGTAATATCAGACAAAGAGGCTGTAGTGCCACTTATTGTACTGTAAGTGGCCGTAGAGGCGGTAAAAGCATAATTGACCTGTGCGTTAGATACACCGGCCATTAATGAGAAAAAGCAAAGAATTGTGTAAATTTTTTTCATAAACAAGTTTTTAGTAGTGAGCGTAATATTTCGGTAACAGGTGTTACCTATATTACATTTTTAAAAGGCAGGATTTAAAGAAGGTGATTTTTTTAGGAAGGATGGTCATAATCTATCACCAGGTAAATACGACTAATTTTGTTGTATTTAGTTGATAGTATACGATACACAAATGTATGCAGCATATGGAAACAATATTTTCAAAGGATTAGCATTTAATGCAACCAGATTGGCATTCATTATCTTTTAATTTTCTGTAGCCGGCAAACCGTTCAGTAAACAAAAACATACGCTTAATATGTTGCCCTGCCGCCAGATAAATCAAAAGTAAAACCAGTTGTAAAGCTATTTTCTTTAGAGATAATGTAGCACATTATATTAACCGCCTCGTCCAGTGTACCGCAGCGTTTCATGGGTATTTTATCAGTCATATATTTTACCTGTTCCACCGGCATGGCACCCACCAGGGGAGTTTTTATAACGGCTGGTGCTAAAGCATTTACAGTGATACCCATTTCGCTGTATTCCTTGCCCTGTACTTTTGTCATACCCATTACAGCAGCCTTAGAGGCAGAGTAGGCAAGCATTCCTGCATTACCTTCTTTACCGGCAATAGAGGCAAGGTGCAAAATTCTTCCATATTGCTGTTTAATCATGTAAGGCAATACTGCATGAGCGGTATAAAAACTTGCCATAAAATTTATTTCAAAAACCTTATGTAAGTTAACAGTATCCACTTGATGGCTTAATACATTTGTGATACCTGTAATGCCTGCACAGTTTACCAAAATATCTATTCTGCCCCATTTTTCAGCAGCAGTGTCGATAGCGTATTTTACTTCGGTTTGGCTGGTAATGTCTATAGCAAATAATACCACGTTTGGTTTATGCGCTGCAAAGGTATTTTCTAAAACATCTTCGTTTAAATCAAGCAAAATAACTTTTGCGCCTTCTGCTAATAAACGTTTGGCTATGGCAAGCCCTATGCCTGATGCTGCGCCGGTAACCACAGCAACCTGTTCTTTAAAATCCATTTAAATAAAATTAATACAATGAAAATACTATAATATACAGCTCAACTAATAATTCACTTTTATATCCTCTGCCAACTGCACGATGCGTTCATTTAGTTCTTTTATGTATGCAACAGAATGCGCATCCGGTTTGTAAGCGGCCCTTCTTGCAATACTGTTTTTAAGCACTCCTCTTGCCACCAGTAATTCCTTCTCTGCATAGTGAAACAGTTCCATGTTTTGAAGCGAAAAAAATATCTGCGGCATTACTCTTTCAAATAGTTCAAATGCCTTTGTATGCTCCCCACCTGTACGAAGTGAGAATATTTTTTGCAGAATATCAGCAACTGCCAGGCCCGGCATAACGCCTGCAATGCCAACGGGAATAAGTTCCAGCAAATACAGTCCGCCCCAGCCCTCAAATACTTTTACACTGCCTTGGGTAACACTTATTATTTCTTCAAATTTTGGTGCACATAGCGGCTCTTCTAATTTCAGATATTTAAAATTAGCATGCTGCAGCCTTAACTCATTGATGAGTGAAACGCTGATAGATGCACCTCCGGGATTAAAGTCCTGCACCAGCACTGGCGTATCACCGACAGCCTCAAAAAATACAGATAAATATTCTTTAACCGAAGCTTCGGGCAAACTAAAAATACGGGGCACAGCCAATGAAATTACATCGGCACCTGCCTTGATATTTGCCCTGGCCAGTTGTATGGCTACTTTTAAAGAAGGGTGATTGGATTGCGCCACAATTTGCAGGCGGCCTGCTGATTGTTCTACTGCAATTTTTACCACCAATAATTTTTCATCATCCGTTAATTTGTAAAACTCACTTGCATAAGCAGGCAAACAAACGCCTTTTA
>JAYWIB010000648.1:0-1954 GCA_043789265.1 Chitinophagaceae bacterium | reverse complement strand
CAGCAGCGAAGCCACATAATCCATCACCGGCACATCCAGCCATCCGCCAAATTCATCCTGCGCCATGTGCAACACCGGCAGCAGGGCGCTCTTTTGTTTGCCCTGCGGATAACGGGAAATAATTTCCGCCACCTTGTTCAAACTGTCTGAAGAAAAAGCAATTTCCATTTATATACAATTACAAATTTTCAATCTTCGCTCTAATAAAAGCTCCTCGTTGGTATGCCGTACAAGTGAGTGACACAACGATGATGCCACATGAAAAACAACCGCTGGTATCATCATTAGCAAATCAGCACATTAGCACATCGCCCCTACGCATCCAGCTCCCCTGCAATCAAATTCAAACTGCTCATCGTTATCACCGCATCACTCAGCATACCATTTTTTATCAGTTCAGGATAAGCCTGGTAATAAATAAAACATGGCCTGCGGAAATGCAGCCTGTATGGTGTACGTCCGCCATCGCTGATTAAGTAAAAGCCAAGTTCGCCATTGCCACCTTCCACCGAACTGTAAATTTCACCAGCAGGAATTTCTGTTTCACCCATCACAATTTTGAAGTGATAGATGAGTGCCTCCATCTTTGTATAAACATCTTTTTTCTCCGGCAGGTAATAGGCAGGTGCGTCTGCATGAAATACTTCTGCATCCGTTCCTTTAAATTCCTGGACTTTTTTATATGCATCACCAATCAGCTTCAGGCTCTGCCACATCTCTTGATTGCGTACGAGGAAGCGGTCATAACAGTCGCCCGTAGTGCCAACCGGCACGGTGAAATCAAAATCCTCATAAGAAGAATACGGCGTATGCACCCGTACATCATAATCAACACCTGCGGCTCTTAGATTAGGCCCGGTGAAACCATAGTTCAACGCCCTTTCTGCACTGATAGCGCCGCAGCCGATGGTACGTTCCATAAAAATGCGGTTGCGGTTGAACAGGTTTTCAAATTCCCTAAGTGTTGCAGGATATTCTGCTAAAAATTTCTCAAGTTTTTCAAATGCAGTATTTGTGAAATTCCTTTCAAAGCCGCCAATACGCCCAATATTTGTAGTAAGGCGGGAGCCACATACTTCTTCATATATTTCATAAATCAATTCACGGAACTGCATCAGGTAAAGAAAACCAGAGAAAGCGCCCGTGTCTACACCCACAATAGAATTGCAGATGAGATGGTCGCTGATTCTTGCCAGTTCCATAATGATGATGCGTAAATAATCTACCCGCTTGGGTATATCCACTTTAAGCAATCTTTCGCAGGTAATATGCCAGCCCATATTGTTGATGGGGGAAGAGCAATAATTCAGCCTGTCGGTAATTGGTGTAATTTGATAAAGCGGCCTGCGCTCGGCCAATTTTTCAAAAGCACGGTGGATATAGCCCACCGTGGATTCCGCCGACAAAATTCTTTCTCCGTCAAGCTCAAGAATGTTTTGAAACACGCCATGCGTTGCCGGATGCGTGGGCCCCAGGTTGAGCGTGGTGGTTTGCTTTTCTATGCTTCCTTCTGGTAATAAAATATGTTCTTGTGTCATGCCCCTGTCTCCGCTTTTGGCGGAGGACTGATTGTGTTTTGTTATAAATTTTTTGTACCCGGCATTAATTCTTTAATCAACTTCGGTGGCGTCGCACTCTTTTACTTTTGCTCTTTATTCAACCGGCCTAACCCTCCTTCTCCCTTCCCCGAAACAAAGGAGCGGTGCCTCATCACATGATAAACATCATCATTTGTTTTTTAATGAATAATGATTCCAATACCCTGCTATATATACAAGCATCTCTAAGCATTAGAGTCTTGTTCTGTTCCTCCCCTCAGGGGAGGTTAGGAGGGGCTTCCCTATCGTCCAAACATTTCATCATCCTTGTCAATCCTTGTCTGGTCTTCCAATGGAAATTCTTTTCTCATTGGGAAATAATCCATCTCATCCACATTCAAAATGCGTTTCAGATT
>JAYWIB010000647.1:0-1956 GCA_043789265.1 Chitinophagaceae bacterium | reverse complement strand
ATATTTTTTAATGATTTATAAACATTCAACCAAATTAACTAAATGAAATTTAAAAAGGCAGACTGGATACACAATACCAATGTATACGAAGTAAACCTGCGGCAGTATTCTGCTGAAGGAACCATTAAAGCTTTTGAAAAAGAATTGCCCCGGCTAAAAGATATGGGCGTGGCCGTTCTTTGGTTTATGCCCATTACACCCATTGCACAGAAAGAAAAAAAAGGCAGTATGGGCAGCTATTATGCCTGCAGCGACTATACTGGCGTGGCGGCAGAGTTTGGCACTATGCAGGATTTTAAATCATTTGTAAAAATGGCTCAGGGTATGGGTTTTAAAATTATCATAGACTGGGTGGCCAACCACACTGGCTGGGATCATGTATGGACAATAATCCATCCGGATTATTATAAGAAAGATGATGCCACCAACGACTTTAAAAGGGCAAGCGGCATGGATGATATCATTGAACTGGACTATGCAAATCCTGCATTAAGAATGGCGATGATTGCTGCTATGCAGTATTGGGTGGATGAATGTAACATTGATGGTTTCCGCTGCGACCTTGCTGCATGGGTGCAGTTAGATTTTTGGATAGAAGCAAGAACGGCACTGGAAAAAACCAAGCTGCTTTTTTGGCTGGCAGAATGTGACGGCATTGATCATGCCGAATACTACAAGGCTTTTGATGCATGTTATTGCTGGACGTGGATGCACAAAACAGCAGAATTTTACAGGGGCAGCCAGGACAAACAGGTGCTGCATAATGTAATTGAACATTACAGCAAATCCCTTTCAGAAAACGATCAGGTGCTTTGGTTTACCAGCAACCATGATGAGAATAGCTGGAATGGCACCGAGTATGAAAAATATGGGGATGCTGCCAAAGCGCTGGCAGTATTCAGTTGTACATGGAATGGTATGCCGCTTGTGTACAGCGGGCAGGAAATGCCCAATCATAAAAGGTTGAAATTTTTTGATAAAGATGCCATTGAATGGGATGGAGCATACCGCCTGCATGATTTTTATAAAACCTTACTAAACCTGCACAGCAGCAATGCTGCTTTAAGAGGCGGCGATGCCGGAGTAATCACTCAAATAGTTTCTTCAAATGCAGATCATCACGTATTTGCTTTTTTACGAAAAAATAACAATGATGAAGTGCTGGTGTTAATTAATTTCAGCCAGTATGGAATAGACTGCACACTTTTTAATGATAAATTAGGCGGCCATTTTATAAATGTATTTACCAGTGAAACACTGAATGTAAATGAAGTAAAACATTTTGAGTTAATCCCATGGGGTTATTTGGTATTTGAAAAAAAATCTGCTGATTAGGCTTTCGGTATCACGTTTATCTCCGCTTTATATTTGTACGGCACCTCTTTAAATTAATACAATGAAAAAATTATTACTGACGTTATTGTTACCTATGTTTTTAGGTAATTTATTTGCTCAAATCAATTATAGTGCTTACCCGGAATATACTGGAAAAGATCTCGGACTCACTTACACAAAATTGTCCACTTCTTTCAGGATATGGAGTCCGCCTGCAGATTCTGCTCAATTAATGTTGTACAGCCAGGGCGACGGAGGTGAGCCGTTACAGATAATAAACATGACAAAGGCGGCGGCAGGCACCTGGCTTGCAAAACTGCGGGGTAACTGGGTAAATAAATTTTACACATTCAGGGTAAATACAGGCGGGGCATGGAGTGCAGAGGTGCCCGACCCTTATGCCAAAGCCACCGGGGTAAATGGTAAAAGAGCCATGGTGGTAGATTTAAAAAAAACGAATCCCCCCGGATGGGAGGCGGATAGAAGCCCGTCTTTTTCTCTTAAAAACAATTCCACGGATGCTGTAATATATGAACTGCATATACGGGATGCCAGCATTCATAAAAGTTCAGGCATAAAAAATAAAGGTAAATATACCGGCCTTGCAGAAGCTGCATTGTC
>JAYWIB010000646.1:0-1958 GCA_043789265.1 Chitinophagaceae bacterium | reverse complement strand
CACGGCATTCATGCCTTCTTTGGCGCCACAGCCGCTACCCGGCTCTCTTTTATTACAGGGCATTGATACTTCAAAAAAATAAGGGCAACGGGTGCGTTGTAATAAATTTCCACCGTTGCTTGCCATGTTCCTGATCTGCGCAGTGGCAGCAGAAAGCATAGCCATGGAAAGCAGCGGATAGTTTTTACGCACTTCTGGGTGGTTGGCTGTAGCTGCATTGCTCAGCATTGCGCCAAGGGTAAGCCCGCCGTTTGCATTTGTTGTTATTTTATTATACTCAAGCCCGCTGATGTATATTAATTGTTCGGGGCGCTCCACATCTTCTTTCATCAGATCTACCAGGTTGGTTCCGCCGGCGAGGTATTTTGAGTTTCCCTTTACGGCACCGAGGGCTTGCACTGTATTTTCTGCACTTGTAAAAGTGAATGGTCTCATGTTTATTTATTTAAAATGTAAATTCTAGGGATCGTAATGGGTGCTATGCCTTTTTTGCACGTTGCATTTGTTCCTGTGTAGCAAACTCCCAGGTAGGCATTTTATCATCGCCTGAATGCACTTCTTTAAAAGCCTGCACGATATTGTTGTATGCCCCGCAACGGCAAATATTGCCAGACATTCTTTCCCTTATCTCTTCTTCAGAAAGTTTGAGGTTCTTTTTAATGTTCTTGAAATTCTCTGTTACAAAACTTGCGTCGCCATTCTTAGCTTCTTCTAAAAGTGCTACAGAAGAACAAATTTGCCCAGGCGTACAATACCCACATTGAAAACCATCGTGTTTTACGAATGCCTGTTGCATAGGGTGCATTTTGCCGCCTTTGGCCAGACCTTCTATGGTGGTTATGGATTTATTTCCACAGGTAGCCGCAAGGGTGAGGCAGGAAAGTTGCCTTTTTCCGTCTATCATTACGGTACACGCACCACACTGCCCATGGTCACAACCTTTTTTAGACCCGGTGAGCGATAGCCGCTCCCGAAGGGCATCCAACAGAGTAACTCTGGAATCAACCGTCAGGGTTTTCATCATCTCATTCACCCGTAGGTTCACTGTAATTTCATTCATAAAAACATTGGCATTAGCAGGCAAATCGCTCATGGTACCAGCGTATGCTTCGGAGGTAAAATAAGTGGAGACCCAGATGCTGAGGCTTGCCACAGAAGCCTGTTTTAGAAAATTTCTGCGGGAACTTCCGCTTAATTCCATCTGGCTGAGAATGCTTTCTTCGTCCTCACTTAACTTATCTGTGTCAATTCTGTCATTCCATTTTTCGAGCTCTTCCATGTTTAATATTTTGAAGGGTATATAAAATTTTACTATGGGAAATAGGAAACTGTATTCTAAAATAGTAATAAACAATTTGCCACGGTGGAAACCGTGTCTTAGCTAATTCGCTCCATTGAAGCCCTGTTTTAGTAAGCCAACAGATACAATCAAAAATTTCTTGTAAATCATACTTCCGTTTGCGTTCAGCATTCAGAAATTTTTCTATAACTTGTCATACTGAACTGGTCTTAGGGATATATTCTGCTCGTATTATTTTGAAGTTTGGTTACAACAAGATAGACCGATTCTTCTTAAAATATAATTTTACCCAATTTTAAACAAACTCTAAATGGTTTGCTAATGGTTTCATGGTGTTTTGTTTTTAATTATGTTGTAATCACAAGTTTATAATACAAAATTAAAAACGTTCAGTCAAAATAACTTACACAATTTTGATAGTAAATTACATGATTCTCACATTTAGCAGTTTATACACCAGATGACGACCTGTAAGCGAGAAGCCAAGCCATTAACAAAAGTATTGGCCAGAGCTGGACAGACGGAAGTTAAATCGGCGGGTTTTCATTCCTCAGCTTTGTTGAGAAATCTGGGCATATTTGGTTCTTCGTCAATTTTGGTAAAAATTCTGATTTGGACTTTTGTATAGAAATCCTTTGTGGAATAACTTTAGGTATTT
>JAYWIB010000645.1:0-1959 GCA_043789265.1 Chitinophagaceae bacterium | reverse complement strand
AGGAATATACCTTACCAGAGGAAATATGGGAATTAAATTCAATAAATTACAAAAGCACCTTAAAGGAGCTGTATGAAGGGGTAAATTTTTACAGATAATTTAAAGCCCTTCAAAAACCACAGCAGCCCCCTGCCCTACTCCCACACACATTGCAGCAAGACCATATTTTCCATTGCGCTTTTTTAACTCATGCAATAATGTAGTGGCAATGCGTACACCACTGCAGCCGAGCGGATGCCCCAGTGCTATAGCGCCGCCGTTTACATTTACTTTTTCCAAATCAAGACCAAGGTCGTGTATGCATGCAATAGACTGAGAGGCGAACGCCTCATTGAGTTCTATTAAATCAAGATCACTAACGGTAAGCCCGCCACGCTGCAGCGCTTTGGTAGCAGCCGGTACGGGGCCTATGCCCATAATTGCAGGATCAACACCTGCCACTGCCATGCTTACAACCCGGGCGGCAGGTACCAGTCCGTATTTTTTTACAGCCGCCTCGCTGGCGAGCAGCATGGCTGCGGCACCATCATTGATACCGCTGCTGTTGCCGGCAGTAACGGTTCCGTTCTGGATAAACGCAGGCTTCAGCATTGACAGTTTTTCCATAGATGTTATTCGTGGATGTTCATCTTTATCAAAGTCAAATACATCTTTATCCAACTGCACCTGCACGGAAACAATTTCCTCTGCAAATTTATTTGCCGCATAGGCTCTTGCATATTTATCCTGGCTCTCCAATGCAAACTCATCCTGTGCATGCCTGCTGATGTTCCATTGCTTTGCAATATTTTCTGCCGTTTCTCCCATTGTGTATGGGTGGTACATTTCCGCAAGCGCCTTGTTTATAAAACGCCAGCCCATGGTAGTGTCAGCCATCTGCATATCCCGTACGAATGCACCGGCTGGCTTGGGCAGTACATACGGTGCCCTAGTCATACTTTCCACACCGCAGGCAATGTACACCTCTCCTTCGCCGCACATAATTGCTCTTGCAGCATCCATCACAGCCTGCAGCCCGGATGCACACAATCTGTTAACAGTAGTACCACTAACGGCAACGGGTAGCCCGGCAAGCAGAGCCGCCATCCTGGCCACATTGCGGTTGTCTTCTCCACTTTGGTTGGCGGCTCCGGCTATTACATCCTCCACAGCATGTGGATCAATGCCGGCATTCCTTTTCATCAACGCTTTAATTACCAGTGCCAGTAAATCGTCGGGCCTTATCGTACTGAGTGCGCCGCCGTATTTACCAATGGGTGTTCTTACTGTGTCTATTATATAAGCTGGTTGCATACAAGAATTTTACTATCATCATCGTGCAGTGATATAAAATGTTAATTAAAATATGGAGTGTTATTATAATTATTACTGTGCTTTAATAACGCAGGCAATGTGATATGCTGCAAGATAAAATAATTATCATTCACCTTTACCACGCAGTGCAGTTGTGTATCTTTGCGGCATGAACGCTACAAAAGAAAACATACGGCATATGGAGCAGGAAGCACTGGCAGCGTACTTTGCATCCATCGGCGAAAAAAAATTCAGAACAAAACAGGTGTATGAATGGATATGGAAGAAGAATGCACAAAGCTTTGAAGACATGACGGATGTATCCAAAGAACTGCGGCAGGCCATGGCTGAAAAATTTTCTTTTCCATCACTTACTGTTGATGCCACCCAATACAGCAGCGATGGCACCATTAAGTCAAGATTTTCCACCCACGACGGGCATAAAATAGAAGGCGTATTAATACCCACTGAAAAACGCAACACCGCCTGTGTTTCTTCTCAAATTGGCTGTAGCCTTACCTGTAAATTTTGCGCCACCGGCAAAATGGAACGCAAGCGCAACCTGGATTATGATGAGATATACAACCAGGTGGCATTGATAAATGAACAGTCGGAAAAAACATACAATAAAAAATTATCTAACGTGGTTTTTATGGGCATGGGTGA
>JAYWIB010000644.1:0-1959 GCA_043789265.1 Chitinophagaceae bacterium | reverse complement strand
AGGCTGCTTCTACCTTTGGGCTTTTGTTTATACAGGTTTGAATTGCATTATTAAATTCCTGTGGTTTAAAACTATCCCTATCAAAAACAACCCAAAGTTTATCTATTTTTCTATTTATTTCATTTTCCCAATTTGATTTTAATTCCAATGATTTTTTTACAAGAGAGCCGGTATTATAACCCTCTCCCTCAATTGTAAATTCACATACACCTAAAACTCCTTTTGGCAATGCTTCTTTTAATGACTTGAAATAATTTGGTTCGGTCTTTTCTCCTTCGCAAACAATTAAGAAAAATCTGCGTTTAGATCTTGTTTCTTCTAAACGCTTTGACTCTGCCCTCTCATACCTTTTCTTTGTGTGGTTCTCTATTTTTACTTTCCTTGCCATTCCTTTACTATTTTGGGGATATCGCCGATATAAGGAATAGCACCATATCTTCCTTGAATGTAGTCGTTTTCAAAGGAACGGTCTTTACGAACCTTGCTTCCATCTCCCTCACGATATTCAACTAATGAGTATAAGTCGGAAGCTCCGTATTTGTCTTTCTCAATAAAATAGATTTGGTCTCTCCGATACTTGCCATACGAAAAAAGATTGGTGTCGTGAGTTGTAAAAATTAATTGAGCTTTTTTTGTATTCTCTTTTTCGGAGTTGAATAGTCGGGTAATTGCCAAGGTCATTAAAGGATGTAAGCTCGAATCAAGTTCATCAATTACTAAAACTCCACCGTCCTGTAAAACATCGAAGATGGGCCCTGAAATATTGAATACTTTATTTGTTCCAGCAGATTCCTGGCTTCTCATATCAAATTCAACTTCTCCAACTGCTTTGTTTTTTTTGTCAAACTTTGGGTGAAGCGTTTTAATGTTGAAACGATATGCTCCTTCCAAATCTTTAATCATGTGCTTAACCAATGCTTCAGGAGTGTCTTCAGGAATATCCTTTGGGTCAAACTTGATTTTATCAACTTTCAAACTTGGAAAACCAAAATCTAACTTTTGGTAAAATGCAGAGAGTTGAGATGCAGTTGAAGTTTTGGATAGTAGTGCAAATGTTACCATCTCATACGTTTCATGGCTTAAACCAGAAATAGCAATGAAGTTACTAAACCACTTCATAATTCTTTTTGCAATAACACCATTGAACTGGTCAACAACAGAAAGGAACAGTGCATTGTTCCTCGTTTTCTGTTCTAAGTTTTGTCCTTCTTTATATGTTGTGCTAACTTCAATTCCGTCACCCTCACGAATAAAAAGAAGCTTCTCTGCATTCTTTTTTGATTCATAAAGCCATTCAGCAACAATTTCTTTGTCTGTTACTTCAAAGCCGTAGCGATAACGAACGCCAAGAATTTCAAACAGTATTTCAAAGTGGCAAGGTTTTTTCTCGGTCTCTGTGTTCAACAAGAATGGCGTTACATTCAATGGCTTTGTTGATGATTGGTTGAAGGAAAGCATTACAAGTCGTTTCATTGTACTCATTGCACGAATGAAATTTGATTTCCCACTTGCGTTTGCTCCATAGATAACTGCACCTTTCAAGAGAGTGTGTCTATCTGAAATTATAATGTTTGTTTCTTTATAGTCACTAATGCTTGAAGCCATCAAACTCAAAGTATTTTTCTCTCGGAACGAAAGGTAATTGCCCACACTAAATTCAAGTAGCATTATTTAATTTTTTGAGATTATTTCGTAAATATATATCATTACCTTTCCCAAAGGTTAATTGCTGAGAAATATTCTCATAATTATATTTAGTTTTTAAAAGCCGGCAATGGCTGTTTTTCTCTTCCTTCGCAGCTTCTGCCATTCGGCTTGATTTTTCAGTTGAAATAAATTTACTTGGAAGCAGACTTTTAATAGCTCATCACTCTTTTTGTAAAAAATACTTACATAATTTAGCCGCACACCGCCATCAAAAAATTTGATATGAAGCCACTTTTTTTATTTCCATTGCTG
>JAYWIB010000643.1:0-1960 GCA_043789265.1 Chitinophagaceae bacterium | reverse complement strand
ATCTTTTTTTAAATCAATTACTATACGGGTGCCTTCTTTGTTATTGCTTTCGTTGTTTACATCAGATACACCTTCAATGGCTTTATCATTGATAAGGTCGCCGATTTTGGCGGTAAGCGTATCCCTGTTTACCTGGTAAGGAATTTCGTATATAATTATTTTTTCCCTGCCGGCTTTAGTGGTTTCAATATTTACCTTACCCCGGAGCACCACCCTGCCACGGCCTGTATGCAGGCCTGCCTTTACACCTTCAAATCCATAAATGATACCGCCGGTGGGGAAGTCAGGGCCTTTTACAAATTTTATCAGTTCATCAATGCTGATGTCACGGTTATCAATATACGCTGCACAGGCATCTATTACTTCAGATAAATTGTGTGGCAGCATATTGGTAGCCATACCCACTGCTATGCCGCTGGAACCATTTACCAACAATTGCGGAATACGGGTAGGCATCACCGTTGGCTCCTTAAGTGAATCATCAAAATTCAACTGAAAATCTACCGTGTCTTTTTCAATATCCTCAAGCATGGCTTCGGCAAATTTTTGCATCCGCACTTCTGTATACCTCATGGCTGCCGGGGGGTCTCCGTCCTGGCTTCCAAAATTTCCCTGCCCGTCTATCATCTTATACCGCATAGCCCAGTCCTGCGCCATACGCACCATTGTATCGTAAATGGCACTGTCTCCATGCGGATGAAATTTACCCATTACCTCTCCTACTATACGGGCACTTTTTTTATAGGCTTTGCTGCTGGTATTACCCAGTTCATGCATACCATACAGCACACGGCGGTGTACAGGTTTTAGTCCGTCCCGTACATCAGGAAGTGCACGCCCTACAATTACACTCATCGAGTAATCTATGTAGGATGTTTTCATTTGCTCCTCAATATTTACGGGAATAATTCTGCCCCGGTTACTGGCAGCACCACCATCATTTGGAGGCAGCATTCCATCATTTAATTCTTCGTTATTATCCATATTTTTTTACCTTATTTTACGGGAAGCGAATGTACCGATTTTAATGCGTTTAAAGCCAATAAAATCAATGGATATAAAGGATTTTTTACACATTTTTTTATTTGTTGTGGACAAGATTTTTTGGGCTTTTTTAAAACTATTTTTAACACCCCCTGCGGCAACGAACGGCCTAAGAATATGCACTTGGACTATAAGCAGTTTTATATGCCGTGATGATCAATTTTGCGGCAGTTTTTAATTTTTCCATTAAAAACTAAACTCTAACTTGCCTTCCTAAAAATTGTACGATTGTGAATACCATTTTGCTTTTTGGTGCCGGAAAATCTGCCACTGTATTAATTGATTATTTGATTGCCGAATGTAAAAGCCATCAATGGAAATTTATTATTGCAGATGCCGATAGAGATCAGATACTTGCCAAAACTAACCACTCTTCTTTTGCTGAAGCCGTGCAGGTAGATATCAATGATGACCAACAGCGTTCTTCCCTTATTGAAACGGCGCATGTGGTTATTTCCATGATGCCTCCTGCCCTGCACTTTTTAATTGCTAAAGATTGCGTGGAATACAGGAAGCACTTGTTAACCGCCTCTTACCTGGATAATAAAATGAAAAGCCTGCGGGATGAAATCAATAACCGCAAATTATTTTTTTTGGCAGAGATGGGGCTTGACCCTGGCATTGACCATATGAGCGCCATGAAAATAATTGATGAAATAAAAACAGCCGCTGGAAGCATTACTTCTTTCAAAAGCCATTGCGGCGGGCTGGTGGCGCCCGAAAGTGATAATAACCCCTGGCATTATAAAATAAGCTGGAATCCACGCAATGTAGTGCTGGCGGGCAAAGCGGGCGCAGAATATAAACTTGATAATAAGATAGTACACCAATCTTACGAACAACTTTTTGACGGCTGCACCGAAGTGGATGTTCCCGGCTTAGGTAAACTGGCTATGTACCCCAACAGGGATTCGCT
>JAYWIB010000642.1:0-6862 GCA_043789265.1 Chitinophagaceae bacterium | reverse complement strand
CATTGCCCGCCTGTTTTGCAAATTCTATTGCTGTAAGCAAGTGAGCGGTGGAGCCAAGCGGCATCAGGACGTCGGGATGCAGGGCAGCAATAACGCTGTCGTTTTTTGTAATATACACGGCAGCGTGTGCTTTGTGCTGCAGTACAAACTGCAGCAGCGAATCGGTGCAGGCAGACTGGGCATTGCTTATAAAAAAAGAAGCTGCAGCAAGCAGCAATAATAAAATGGATTTAATTTTCAGCATCATGATGAACAATCATTATTATGTTTACTGCAAGCTGATGAACCAGCTTTTAAAAACAGCTAAAATTTATTCTTCCACATCATGCTCTCCACGGGTTTGTTGTGCTGCCCGCTGTATTTAGCATTTTTTTTCTGGTTGTATTTTATTTCTATTTCTCCATCCACCGGAAAATAAATCAACTGACCGATGGGCATGCCTGCGTAGACACGTACGGGTTGCTTTACAGAAATTTCCAGTGTCCAGTTGCCGCAAAAGCCCACATCGCCCTTACCTGCTGTGGCGTGTATGTCAATGCCAAGGCGGCCTGTAGAAGATTTACCTTCCAGAAAAGGTACATGTGCATGTGTTTCTGTATACTCTTCGGTAACCCCGAGATAAAAAAAATGCGGCAGCAGCAAAATACCTTCTTCAGGAATTTCGAACTCAATTATTTCATTGTGCTTTTTTGCATCCAGCTCATTGTTTTTATAAGTGGCCAGGTACCTGCCGAGGTGCACATCATAGCTGTTGCTGCCGAGGCATTCCCTGTCATACGGAGTAATTTTAATGGTGCCTTTTTCTATTTCTTCTAAAATACGTTTGTCGCTCAGTATCATCTTAATTATTTACCTGGGTGCAAAATGTTTATTTGAAATAATTGTTTTTTCAAAATCGCTAATTTGGCTGTTTAATTGTATCTAATCAAATAACCACTGCCATTTATGCCACTTGTTTATCAACAAAATATCAACCTTGCAACAAAGTTAGGGGTGTGGCATATTGTGGAGCCGGAAGATTTTTTTTTAAAAACCGTTCCGCTGCAGCGGGAGATTACCCATCCCAACAAAAGACTGCAGCACCTTGCGGGGCGCTGCCTGCTGCAGGAATTGTATCCTGATTTTCCATATGAACTGATACGCATTGCTGATACCCGTAAACCTTTTTTAGAAAACGAAGCTTTCCATTTTTCTATTTCGCACTGCGGATGCTATGCAGCAGTAATGGTAAGCAGGGAGCAAAGGGTAGGGGTGGATGTAGAAATGCTGACGGCCAAAATAGAAAAAATAGCGCATAAATTTTTATCGCCTGCCGAGCAGCAGTTGCTTGGGGCGGTGTATGAAAATAATCCCGGCTTAAAAATGTTTGTATTAACTGCCGCCTGGAGTATTAAAGAATCATTGTTTAAATGGTATGGCAGCGGCCAGGTAGATTTTATACAGCACCTCCACATTGACAGTTTTACATTGAGTGACAATGAGGGCATTGCCCATTGCAGCATTCATAAAAACAAGCCGGTACATTTAACGGCTCATTTTTTACTGTTCAATCACAATTGTATTTCCTGGGTAATGAGCGGCTGAATTTTTTTATACTTCATCAGCCATGGTACTGCTGCCATCCAGCAAGGGAATGTTGCCCACGGATGCACCTGCAATGCCCTTTACCGAACCGTACATACCGCTGGTGCTTATCAATACTTTTTCCAGTTGTTTCTCTCTTTCTTTCCAAATTTTTTCCATTTGTATTCGTTCTTTTACAATGCCGTTTCGCATAGCCATAAAGCCTTCCACGATAGATTCTATTTGTCCACGAAATTCGTTGCCGGTTAAATAATTATACAGCATCTGCATTTTGTCTCCTTTATTTTCCTGGCTTTGTACTGCTTCGTTTATTTTAATGATGCCCGCCCTTAGTAAATGTGCCACACTGGTTACTTCGGTAAAGCTGCAAATCCAAATGCCTTCTCTTTCGCCAAAACGTTCCATACCTTTTGGAAAAACCTGCGTTACCAGTATGGCCACATCGGCACCACGGCTACGCATATCCGCTTTTAATTTATCTACCCAGGTATTGCTCCAGCTTTTTGTGCGCTTGCTTTCATAAATAATTTTACCGCACTCTTTACCCGTATGGTTTCTTACGGTTTGCATACAGTCTGCGCCTTCCACACCCTTGCCCACTTCATCAATCAAATCAAACGGAAAATTTTCTTTCAGTATTTCTTCCAGCAGCAGTTCCTGCACTTCGCCCTGCCGCTGCATTGAACCCTGCTCTGCCCTGCGTTTCATTTCGTCAGCCAGTTTTTTTTGTTCCTCCAGTTGCAGTTGCAGTTCTTTCAGGCGCAGGCTGAATTGCGTTTCTTTAAGTTGATTTTTTTCCTGCTCCTGGCTGCGTATCTGTTCTGATAAAACAGTTCTTTCCTCCTGCAGTTTTTTTTGCAGGATGATTTCCATTTCGGCTTCTTTATTTTTTAACTGCTGCTGCATTTGCAGCAGTTCCAGTTCTTTTTTTCTTGCTTCTTTTAATTTTTCTTCATTGTCCCGGTTGTTTATTTCCAGCAGTTTCATTTTGTTTTCATAATCGCCGGCAATGGATTTACGCAGTTGCTCCTGTATTTCTGTTTCCATCTTTTGCCGCTCCTGCTGCAGCCGTTGCAAAAAAGTTTCATTGGCCTGTTTTTTCTTTTCTTCAAACAAAGCCTGCTCTGCCAGCAATCTTTTTTTATCTTCTTCCATTTTTTCCAGCGACAGGTTCAGCCGCTGCTGGTATTGCTGCTGGTATTTTTGTTCTATATCTGCAGCCAGCACATTTTCTACATCAAACACATGCCCGCAGTTGGGACATTTAATATTATTTGGCATTTAAATTATTTTTTACAAAATAATCATTAAATACTGGTTTGATAAAATGAAGTTTCTGCTGCGTGGTTCTATCTCACAAACGACTGCCGGATGCAAAACATGCTATGAAATATTTGTGAGAATGCAACTTTATTTTTTGTATGATTTTATCCTTAGGGAAAGGATTGTTATTGAAAACCAATGATTATACACTCCACAATTATTTTATGCATTGGATTAAAAGAATACGGCCAGTTTAACTCTTGGAAAAAAGGGTGTGCCTGGTGTATAATGTAATTCAGTAACCGCAGTGGGTTCATCTTTCAATCTTGATGTTGTTGCAAACTGTGCTTCGTTCCATGCAGTGTTGGTAAGGTTTTCAATGGCAATGCCAATTTCGTATCCAGGCTTTGTGTAATTGATGGCGGCATCCAGCAAAAAATATCCATGGGCTGTAATGCTGTTGTCTTCATTGGCCGGCCTGTTTTTTATATACCGGTAAGTAAGGCTGCCATTCAGTCCTTTGGCTGCTTTGTAAAACAAGCCACCCGTACCCGTGAGCGCTGGCGCTAATGGAATATAATTTTGGCCTTTCGGTTCATTAACAGCACGGGCTTTTGTATAATTGAAATTTAAATTGGCAAACAGGTTTTTGGAAAATTGATACCGGGCAATTATATCAATACCCCGGCGCTTTGTTTGGCCGCTGGGTTCTGTAATGCCTGCATCGCCAACATATACAAACTCCTGCTGCAGGTGCAGATACCATGCAGCAATACTCAGCACAAAATTTTTCGCAGGTTTTAGCAGCACACCCATATCGGCGCCATAGGCCGCTGGCAAAATTTCTTTTCCATTGTTGGCAGTTACCACCCTTACATCATTGCTGTGAAAACCTTTACCCGTTTTTATGAAAAACTGAAGCCCCGGATGCAGGCTGTATTGGATATTTAATTTAGGACTTACTATCGAAACTGTTTGGGCAGTATTTTGTACAGCCGTAAGTTTATTGAAATAATTAAAATAAAAATAATCGAGCCGCACGCCTGCATCTATCAACCACCTGCCCTTTTGTAACTGCTGCTGCACATACGCATATGCGTTGGTTTCTTTGATATCACCCAGTTGTACATTGCTTAAAAAGCGCCGCTTTACAGCATTGACAAGCTGGCTGTTGCTGCTGGCATCATGCCTGAAACCTGCGCCATATGTGGATCGCAGCATCCAGTTCTTCAATTTATACTGCTGTGTAATTTTTGAAAGATACCCAAATACATTCCTGCTTTCGGCCTGCAATATTTGGTCGCCATCCGCAGCATTGTTTAAAAAGAAAGTAAAATTTGAATACAATTTAAAATGGTATCTGCTGTAGTAAAACTGGTTTTCCCAAAGCAGTCCGTTATTAAAATGATGGGCTAAAAGCAGGTTGGCATTGTACCTCGCTGTTTGTCCGCCTTCAGATGGATCAATAGAACCGAAGCGATCTATTAGGCCTGCTGCCACGGCTCTTTCCGGCACCTGGCCCGAAGCATTCCAGTTACTTTTAAATGCAGATAGTGAAGCCGTTAAAGATGAACGGCTGCTCAGCGCAACATTGTATTTTCCAAAAATATTGAAGCGGTTAAATAGTTGTTTGTTGACAGTGGACCCATTGGTGAAATAATATTCACCGGCTATATAAGCGCTTTGTTTGTCTTTATTTTTTTTAAGCAAATCTATCATTGCAAGTGTTCGTACCGTGTTATAGCGGCCTGCTTCTGCCTGTATGGTGCTTTTGGCAATACTATTAAAAGTAGAAAATGAAACAAAGCCAGCGGTATTTAAATTACCCTGCGCTGTGTAATAGGGCCCGGCTCCAAAGTCAATGCTGTTAATGGTTTCAGCAATTATAAAGTGTGCATCTGCATAGCCCTGCCCGTGTGCATGGCTTACCATATTCACGGGCATGCCATCCACGGATACCTGTACATCTGTACCGTGGTCACAGTCGAAGCCACGTAAAAATATTTGTTCAGCTTTGCCACCGCCTGCATGCTGTGCAATAAATAATCCCGGCACCAGATTCAACAGCTCCTGTGTATTTTTTACAGGCTTCAGTTCTAAATCAATTTTTGCGAGGCTGCTAAATTTGGCGACGCTGCTGTTTACAGATACCACCACATCTTTCAGGCTAATCAAATCTTTTTGCAGCTCCACTTTTATCTCACGTTCTTCGGGTATTATTGCTGTTACTGTTTTGTAGCCAACAGAGCATACGATAAGCTGGCTGTCTGTGTTGTTTATAGTCAAATCAAAATTTCCATATTGATCAGTAAAAGTTTTTTTACTGTAAATGTTTTCTGTAGATACGGAAGCATACTCAAGCGGCTGCCTGCTGGCTGCATCTACTACTATACCCCTGATAGTATGTTGGGCAAATGAAGGTTGCATGGCAATCGTCATCACCACCATTAAAAAAAATATTTTAAATGTAAACCTGTACTTCATAATTTTTTTTTACGACGTGTTTAAAAAAATTGGTTGGATAAAAACCATATTTCATCCGGACATATCGGTTATAAAATGCAAACCCTGCCCTCCAGGCTTTTTAAAATTTAAAAAGAATTGCCTGTCGTTTATTGAATGCCCGATGGAAATATGTTACTATGAAATCTCAGGAGGAGGAGAATCAGCGCCGGGCTTTATGTTTGAATAAAAAGGCGGCACAGTCAGAAGGGGATTGTTGTGGGATGTAGTTGTAAAAAAATGGTACGCTGCTAATGTAAGTATGTGTTCGCTGCAGTTATTTTCCTGTTTGGATACAGGCGCCGCTGTGTCAGGTGAATTTAATTTTTTTGACGTGTCAACACTTTCCAGGTGTGCATGCAGTGTACCATGCTGGTGATGCACCTTATTTATATGCTCGTGATAAAAAAGCAAATGAGCCATTGCATCTGCAGCATATGGCATTAGTGGCTTTAGCATTATATTGCTGTAGCTGAACAATACAAGATATACAAATGTGCTTTTCATTACGCAGTTAAAATACGGCTGAAAACGCCTTGTATTTTTTTTAACATACGCACAGAAAGTTTTGCTGGTTTTAATAAAAATAAAAATGAGCTGTTTTATTTTTCCCTGGCTTTTTGTTTATCCACCCTGCCCACCAGGAGTATGCTAATCCAGTAGAGTATTAGCAAAGGAACCGCTACAAGAAACTGGCTTGTCCAGTCTGGTGAGGGCGTAATTACTGCAGCCACCACCAGTATAATTACAAAGGCGAACTTAAAATGTTTCTTTAGGAATGCGCCTGTCACAAGGCCGGCTCTTGCAAGTACATAGCACAACACGGGCAGCTCAAATGCAAGCCCACAGCCAAGTATAAGGTTGGTAAGGCTGTCTACATAATTGTTAACAGAAGGCCGGTATTGTATAATGCCTGATTTACCCAGCGTAAAACCAGCTAAAAAATTAAACGTAAAAGGTGCCAGTAAATAATATCCAAACACAGCACCGGTAAAAAAGAACAACGATATCCAAAAGATACCACCGCGGCTGTATTTTTTTTCTTTTGCAGACAGGCCGGGTTTTATAAACCGCCACAGCTCCCAGCAGATGTAGGGAAAGGCAGCAATCAATCCACCAATCATTGCAATATTAATTGCTGAAGTAAATGTGCCATTAACTTCTGTTACCTGCAGGCTGATTTGTACCGCAGGCATGCACAACGCATCGCCGAGGTTCAGCCAGTTTCCAAAACCGCACAGGGCGCCATAGGTAACAAAATTTTGGCGGGAGGGTGCCAGTATAATGTAATCATACACCCAGTCAATATTTAGAAATATCAACACGGTAAACACGAGCCACGCCACCACACTGCGTATGATGTGCCAGCGCAATGCTTCTACGTGGCTGAAGAAATCCATCTCCTGTGGTTCCGTTTCTTTTTTACCACGGATGCGGTGAAAAAAATATTTTCGTTCCTGCGTTACTGTTGGCAGTACCATAATGACCTGTGTTTTTTACAACTGAGTTTGAG